>JANNQY010000106.1:0-5267 GCA_031400995.1 Lysobacteraceae bacterium | reverse complement strand
CACCGCCGGCATGGGCGGCGGCACCGGTACCGGCGCCGCGCCGGTGGTGGCGCAGCTGGCCAAGGAAATGGGCATCCTCACGGTGGCCGTCATCACCAAGCCGTTCCCGTTCGAGGGCCGCCGCCGCATGCAGGTGGCGCTCAAGGGCATTGAGGAGCTGTCGCATCACTGCGATTCGCTCATCACCATTCCCAATGAAAAGCTGATCACCGTGCTTGGCCGCCAGGCGACCATGGTGCAGGCCTTCCGCGCCGCCAACGACGTGCTGCTGGGCGCCGTGAAGGGCATCGCCGACCTCATCGTCAGCCCGGGCCTGATCAACGTGGACTTTGCCGACGTGCGCACCGTGATGTCCGAAATGGGCCTGGCGATGATGGGCACCGGCGTGGCCCGCGGCGACGACCGCGCCCAGGCCGCCGCCGAGGCCGCCATCTCCAACCCGCTGCTGGACGAAGTAAACCTCTCCGGCGCCAACGGCGTGCTGGTGAACATCACGGCCGGCCCGGACTTCACCATGGCCGAGTTCGACGAGATTGGCCGCACCATCGAGGCCTTCGCCTCGGAGGACGCCACGGTGGTGATCGGCACCTCGCTGGACCCGGAGATGCAGGACGAGGTGCGGGTGACCGTGGTGGCCACGGGCCTGAACCGCGGCGCCGTGCGCCAGGCCACCCGGGTGCCGGAGAAGGAAATCCATCGCGCTCCGGTGAAGCTGGTGCGCAATGCCACCACCGGCCTGGTGGACTACGACGCCATGGCCAGCGTCAGCGCCGCGCCTTCGGCGGCCCACCTGAGCCTGCGCAGCGGCGGCCGGCACGAGCCGGCGATGCCGTCGGCCAGCGCCCTGAGCGACGTCTCCACCGACCACAGCTACCTGGATATCCCGGCCTTCCTGCGCCGCCAGGCGGACTGACCGGACCCGCGCTTGCATTGTCTTCAGGGGTATAAGGAAGTACTTGGCCCGTCGGCAGCTGCCGGCGGGCCCTTTTCCTTCCTTGGTCGTTCTGAGAGTTAAAAGACAATGGTGTGATAAAGATCACATTTGTTGCGGGAATGGGACAATCGGGCTGATGTTATGTTTTCGTTCATTGCCCCGTGTGTTATGGTTTCAGCGGTTTTGCGCGCTCCGGCCCCGGAGACCGCCCCCACTATGATCAAACAAAGAACCCTCAAAAACGTCATTCGCGCCACCGGAGTCGGTCTGCACAGCGGCGAAAAGGTCTACATGACCTTGCGCCCCGCAGCACCGGACACGGGGATCGTGTTCCGACGTGTCGACTTCGACGTGCCCGTGGAAATCCACGCCAAGGCAGAGAAAGTCGGCGACACCAGCCTTTGTACCGCCCTGGTGGAAGGCAACGTGCGGGTCATGACCATCGAGCACCTGCTGTCGGCCATGGCCGGCCTGGGTATCGACAATGCTTATGTGGACCTGTCCACGGCCGAAGTGCCGATCATGGACGGCTCTGCCGGCCCCTTCGTGTTCCTGCTGCAGTCGGCGGGCATCGAGGAGCAGAACAAGGCCAAGCGCTTCATCCGCATCCTCAAGACCATCAAGATCGAGGACGGCGACAAGTGGGCCCGTTTTGAGCCGTTTGAAGGCTTCAAGGTCGGCTTCACCATTGATTTCGCCCACCCGATCTTCAACAAGTCCACCTCCAGCACCGAGATCGACTTCTCCACGACCTCGTTCGTCAAGGAAGTGAGCCGGGCGCGCACTTTCGGATTCATGAAGGACATCGAGTTCCTGCGCGAGCGCAATCTGGCGCTGGGCGGCTCGATGGACAACGCCATCGTGCTGGACGACTACCGCGTGCTCAACGAGGACGGCCTTCGCTACGAGGACGAATTCGTTAAGCATAAAATCCTGGACGCCATTGGCGACCTGTACCTGCTGGGCCACAGTTTGATCGGCGCGTTTTACGGCTACAAGTCAGGCCATGCGCTCAACAACCAGCTGCTGCGCACGCTTTTGGCCGACACCACGGCCTGGGAAGAGGTCACTTTCGACGATCCGGCGCTGGCGCCGATTTCGTACGCCCACCCCGCACAGGCGGTTTGAGCGATTCGTCACGTTTTGTCACGTGGCTTTAACACTCGGTTAACGACACGCTGGGCCCTAGCGGGCATCATTGCCCGTCGGTCGAGGAACGGGTGTGGGAGGCCAGCCGCAGAAGCTGGGCCCGAAGCTCCGGATCCGAAACCGATTGGGCAGTTGCCCGCAGTGAATCGCGGACAGCTTCGGAAAGTGGCCGGGTGTTCGCAACGCCCGTTTGGGGCAGCGGTACCGGCACCGACACTTTCACCACCAGCGTCCTGGCTTTAAGCCCGGCCGCGGCCGCAGCGTCCAGCAGGGCGTCCGCATGCAGCCGCAGCTTGGCTTTCCAGACCGGGGCGCTGACCAGGAACACCAAGTGCTTGTCATCCACGTTGGCCAGTTTGCATTGGCCGGCCAAGGTGGCGGGGAGACTCTGGCGCAACAGCGGGTCGAGGGCGTCCAACCATTGGGCGCGTTCAACCAGGTTGGCCAGCCCGGTTCCAGCCAGCGCATCCAGCGCTCGCGGGGGTAGGGCGGCCGGCGTTGTGCCGCGGACGTTGGATTTAGGTGGCAAAGACATGATGAATGTCATCATCGCAGCAAAATTCCTTCGCTCGCCAAAAAAACTGGCGTTCGATGACCCGAAAGTGGCCGGTATTGCCCTGGGCGCCATCGCGCTGGTGCTGTCGGCGGCCTTTGGGATGGGCTTCCTGGCCCGGGGCGCCAACGGTGCCGCCCGCGCCCAGATTGCCCAGCTGCAGGCCGAAATGGCCGTGCAGCAAGTGGCCCTGGACCAGGCCCGCGACGACGCCCAGCGCGAAGTGAACGCCATTGCCGCCCGCGTTGGCGAGCTGCAGGCGCAGGCCAACCGCCTCAACGCCCTTGGCGACCGCCTCACCCGCGTGGGCAAGCTCAAGGACGGCGAGTTCAATTTCAGCGACCTGCCCGGCCAGGGCGGCTCGGAATCGGCCAGCGACGTGCCGGCCAGCGACCTGCTCTCCAGCCTGGAGACCCTGCAGGGCCAGTTCGACCAGTCCGGCCGCCAGCTGGACGTGCTTGAAGCCATGCTGTTCGACCAGAAGCTCGAGAACCAGCGCACCCCGGCCGGCATGCCGGCCCCGGGCTACATCTCCTCGGGCTACGGCGGCCGCAGCGATCCCTTCGGTCGTGGCCGTTCGCACCACTTGGGCATCGATATCGACGCCAACAGCGGCGACCCGGTGACCGCCGCCGCCGAGGGCGTGGTCAGCTTCTCGGGCGTGCGCAGCGGCTACGGCAACGTGGTGGAGATTGACCACGGCAACGGCTACACCACGCTGTATGCCCACAACTCACGCAACCTGGTGCGGGTGGGCGACGTGATCCGCGTCGGCCAGCTGATCGCCAAAGTGGGCTCCACTGGCCGCTCCACCGGTTCGCACCTGCACTTCGAAGTGCACGTCAATGGCCGCCCGGTGAACCCGCGCCAGTACCTGGACAAGGTCCGCGGCTGAGCGCGTTCAGGCGGGCTTGATAGTCCCGCCCGCGTCCCCACGTTAAACTAGCCGGCCGCGCAGCCCTTTGGGCCGGCGCGGCCTTCGTATTCGCGCCCTGCGCATCCGTTCACCTACCGGCGTCTCCAATGCTCAACAGCTTGCTAACCCGCATCTTCGGCAGTCGCAACGAGCGCCTGCTGCGCCAATTCGAAAAGAATGTCGCCCGCATCAACGCGCTGGAGCCTGAGCTGGCCAAGCTCGACGACGCCACGCTGACCGCCAAGACCGCCGAGTTCCGCGAGCGCGTGGCCGCCGGCGCCAGCCTGGACTCGCTGCTGGTGGAAGCTTTCGCGGTGTGCCGCGAGGCGTCGCGCCGCGCGCTGGGCCTGCGCCATTACGACGTGCAGCTGATTGGCGGCATGGTGCTGCATTCGGGCCGCATCGCCGAGATGCGCACCGGCGAGGGCAAGACGCTGGTCGCGACACTCGCCGTGTACCTAAATGCGCTGGCCAGCAAGGGCGTGCACGTGGTCACCGTGAACGACTACCTGGCCCGTCGCGACTCGGCCTGGATGGGCAAGCTCTACACCTTCCTGGGCCTGAGCGTGGGCGTGGTCTACCCGGGCATGCCGCATTCGGACAAGAAAGGCGCGTACGCCGCCGACATCACCTACGGCACCAACAACGAGTACGGCTTCGACTACCTGCGCGACAACATGGCCCTGGCCAAGGAAGACCGGTTCCAGCGCGGCCTGTTCTTCGCCATCGTCGACGAAGTGGACTCCATCCTGATCGACGAAGCCCGCACGCCGCTGATTATCTCCGGCCCGGCCGACGATTCCCCGGACCTCTACATCAAGGTGAACCGCCTGGTGCCCAAGCTCTCCAAGCAGGAGGCCGAGGACGGCGAGGGCGATTACTGGGTGGACGAGAAGGGCAAGCAAGCCCACCTGTCCGAACAGGGCATGGAACACGCCGAAGAACTGCTGCGCGAGGCCGGTATCCTGGCCGCGGACGACGGCCTGTATTCGGGCAACAACCTGGCGGTGGTGCATCACCTGAACGCCGCTCTGCGCGCGCATGCGCTGTTCCAGCGCGACGTGGATTACATCGTGCGCGACGGCGAAGTGATCATCGTGGATGAGTTCACCGGCCGCACCCTGGCCGGGCGTCGCTGGTCCGACGGCCTGCACCAGGCCGTGGAGGCCAAGGAAGGCGTGCCGATCCAGCGCGAGAACCAGACCCTGGCGTCCATCACCTTCCAGAACTACTTCCGCATGTACGGCAAGCTGGCCGGCATGACCGGCACCGCCGACACCGAGGCCTACGAGTTCCAGACCATTTATAGCTTGGAGGTGGCGGTGATCCCCACCCACCGGCCGATGGTGCGCAAGGACCATCCGGACCTGGTGTACCTGGCGCGCCCGGCGAAATACGAAGCGGTGATCGAGGACATCAAGGAGTGCTTCGGCCGCGGCCAGCCGGTGCTGGTGGGCACCACGTCCATCGAAACCTCCGAGCTGCTGTCCACGCAGCTCAAGCAGGCCGGCATCGTCCACGAAGTGCTCAACGCCAAGCAGCACGAGCGCGAGGCGCAGATCGTCGCCAACGCCGGCATGCCCAAGGCCGTGACCATCGCCACCAACATGGCCGGCCGCGGCACCGACATCGTGCTGGGCGGCTCGCTGGAATCCGAACTGCACAAGCTGGGCGATGACGCCAGCGAGGCCGACAAGGCCCGCCTGAAGGCCGAG
>JANNQY010000105.1:0-14261 GCA_031400995.1 Lysobacteraceae bacterium | reverse complement strand
GGCTTTGGCGTCGTAGCCGGCCACCCAGTTCCAGTTGCCCGGACCCTTGCCCTTGAGCACGATTTCGGCGCGGCGCAGTTCAAACTCGGTGTTGCTGCCGTCAGAGCCGGTGCCCGTGCCCGGGCCGTTGAGGTCGGTGATATCGTTGTTGAACCAGTTGGCGTCCGTCTGCAGCAGGCCCTCGAAGGAGACCTCCGAGCCGCCGATGACGTCGATGGTGATTTCGGCCGAAGCCGTGGAAGCGAGGGCCGCGAGCAGCGCGGCGGTCAGCAGTTTTTGGGAGAGTTTCACGGAGTCCACCTTCGGCTGGTTGCGCGGGTTCGGAATCGGGATCTAGTGCGTGAAGAGGCTAGAAGGAAATTGTGACTATTTGATGACAAAATATCATTTCCTTAACATATACCGATTTCATTCGGCCCGGCGGCAGCGGCGCGTACTTTTTTAAATAGCTGAATATAAGAACTTATTTTCCAAATTGACTTATATAAGTCACCTGGAAAGGACTTTTTCTTCACGCCAATCTCATGCCGGACCGCAAGCGTGGCTATCGGCCAAGCTGAAGCATTCCTGTCATGAAAGGGCACCTAAACTCACCGACAAGCACGGAAACTGATGATGGACGCCGGGGAACTCTCAGCCGAATTGCAGCACTGGATTGTCGCGCAGGCTCAGCAGGGCCAATCGCCGATGGCCGTGGTTGACCGCCTCAAGAGCCAGGGTTGGGAGGAGGACGCAGCGCTTGATACCGTTCAGGAGGTCCTCCAGGCGTACTTGGCTGGCCATGCGCTGGAACACGGGCTGCCGGTCCCCAGTGCCGTGCCCGAGCCGATGGAGCTTGATGGTCCGCACGTGATCGACGTGGAGGGCCACCGCGTCACGGTGCTGGCCAACCTGATGCATCCGCGGGTGGTGGTGTTTGGCGGTCTGCTCAGCAGCGCGGAATGCGACGAACTGGTGGACCTCGCGCGCGGTCGCATGCAGCGGTCCGAGGCCTTCCTGGTGGAGGAAGGGGTCAGCGTGGTCCACCAGGACCGCACCAGCGAGGGCATGTTTTTCAAGCGCGGCGAGAACGCCCTGTGCCGTCGCATCGAAGCGCGCCTCGCCGCCCTGTGCCAGTGGCCGCTTGAGAACGGCGAGGGCTTGCAGCTGCTCCGATACGGCCCCGGCGCCGAGTACAAGCCACATTTCGACTACTTCGACCCCGCCAAGCCCGGCACCCGGGCAGTGATTGAAGGCTGCGGGCAGCGCGTCGCCTCCCTGGTGATGTACCTCAACACTCCCATCCGCGGTGGCGCGACCACGTTTCCCGACGCCCGGTTCGATGTTTCTCCGATCAAGGGCAACGCGGTGTTCTTCAGCTATGACCGCCCGCATCCCATGACGGGAACGCGTCACGGCGGCGCGCCCGTGCTCGAAGGCGAGAAGTGGGTCGCCACCAAGTGGCTGCGTGAGCGGGCCTTTCTCTGACGGGTCCGCCGCCTAGCTGCCGCAGGCGATCAGTCCACTGGCGGGAATCACGTTGCTCCATCCCGAGGGTTCGCGCACTTCCACGGCGGCGTCCGGCACGATCGCGCCGTCCTGGATCGTGCGCGTGGCGTCGAGGCTGATCCTCACGGTCAGTTCGTAGCCTTCGCCCCGATAGCGCTGGGTGCCGGCATGGCCCCGGGTCTCCGGGCCATCGCCGGAAACGCGCTGCAGCACCAGGGTCCGACGGTCCAGCTGAAGCTGCGCCGTCGGTGGGTTGTCGGTGGCGGCAAAGAACAGCTTGGCGGCGGCAGTGCGGGTCCAGAGTGCCAGCAGGCACTGGCCGGCCGCGGGGCTCGGTCGCGGCAGGTCGCCGGGTTCGAGCTGCCCGGCAACGGGCGCCCGGTCAGGCGCGTCCGTTCTCGCCGCGCCGCCGCCGCAGGCAGGCAGGCAGGCGACCATCGCAATCACCGTCAAGATGCGCGGCCGAAATGAGTGGCTCATGGCCGCAGGTTACCCTCGTCCACCCGGCTCATGCCGCCCGGACCGGCCTGGAAGCCGGACAGCGCAAGCAGGCTTCGTACCTCCGGTGCCGGGTCTGGGGCGAACCACTGCAGCCGATAGTGGCCGGATCCGTCAGCCTCCACGGTCACTTCCAGCGGCAACTGGCCGGGTTCCGCCACCAGCCGAGCCACGGCAAGGGCGTCGCGACATTCCAGTTCACCGGCCAATCGCGGCGGCACCCCTCCGGCCGCGCTGGCGGCCGCCAGCGTGAGCAGCACAGTCACGTTACCCTTGGCCTCGACGCAGCGGCCAGCTTTGAAAACAGCGTCGAGCCCGGACACCTGCAGCTCCATCCCGATCATTCCCGATGCGGTCGGCAGCACCAGCGGCCAACTCCCGGTAGCCGCGCGGACGCCCTGCTGGCGTCCCGACAGCACGGTGGCCGTGCCGGCGTCAGCGGATAGCCGCAGTGCCGTCGTGCCGCCCAAAAGGGCCCAGGCCGACAGCGACGCGTCGACGTTGCCGATATCCACCGCGCCGATGCCAACTTGCAGGAGTTGGCCGTGCCAAATCGTTCCCGTGGCGGCGCCGGCCGAAATCCCGGCATTGGGCAAAAACGCCAGTGTGCCCAGCATCCGCATCGGAATCGTTGCCACCAGCGCAACCAGCAGGGCGACGCTGAACAGCAGCAAGTGGCCGAAGCGCCTCATTGCGGCGCCAGCGGGAACGTCAGCTCGCCCTGCAGTCCCGAATCGCCGCGTTCGACGTGCGCGCGCAGCGGGCGCAGCCCGAACTGCTGGCGAACCTGGGTGACCCAAGCGAACAGCACCGCTGGCGGTGCGGCTTCGAACTGGAGCACGATGCTTCCGCTCTCCGCGGATTCGCTGGCGCGCACCACGAGACCCATCTCGGTGGCCAGCAGCACCAGCGCGCTGGAGTCCATCGCGGTGTCGCCGCCCCGGCTGGCCGGCGACTGCAGCTTTGCGATTTCCTCCAGGGTCGGCCCGAAGCCTGCGGCCTCGATGGCGGCGCGCAGGTGCCGCTGTTCGGCGTCGGCGGCAAGTGACCGCAGTGGAGCCGCCAGCAGGAACCAGTAGCCGAACGCTGCAAGCGCGCCCGCCATGATCAGCAGCGAAAGTCGCTCGCGCGGCGTGCGCGCCGTCCAGTTCGCTTTCAAGCTGCCCAGCGTTGGCGTCATGGCGAGAGGCTCAACAGGAGTTCGGATTGCATGGAGCCCTCGCGCTGGGTGGAGGACAGCTCCGCGACATCGATGCCGCGGGCGGCCAGCAACTCGCGCAGCGAAGCAACATCACCCGCGCCCGGGTGGGCCAGGGTGATGGCAAGGACGCCATCTTCGCCGAAGTCCATCACGCGAACGCTCGCATCCGGGATCGCCGACAGGCTGGCAAACAGCGCATCGCTGGTGATCGCGAACGCGTCCCGGGCGCGAAGCCGCGCCAGCTCTGACCTCGCGCGCACGAACGCACTGCTGTCGCTGGCCTCCTGGTCCGACACGGCGGCAAGCGCCGCCGAGGACCGGGATTCGATTGCATTCTCGCCAAGTTCGTGGCGCATCGCCTGCGCCGTCCAGCCCAGCAGAGGCAGCAGCAGCACGGCCGCCGCCAGCGCCGCGACGCGTCGCCAGGCGGTCCAGCCAACCGCCGGGGCCGGGCGACGGGAGAAGGCGTTCTGCAGCAGGTCGATCGCCAGTGGCGTACGCACCGCGCCCAGCGCCAACGCCCGTTCCATCTGGTCGCTGGATTCAATGCGTGCCAGCGTCTTGCCGGCCAGCAGTGCCTGGGCCAGCGCCGGCTCGGCACTGAAGGCCAGTGCGTGGCCGCGAACGCGCCAGGCAGCGGCCGATGCCAGCACCGTGAAGTCCTCGTGCTCCGGTGCCGCCAGCAGAAGGCAGTCGGGAACCATGCTTTCAGGCTTGAATCCAAGGGCCTGGGCGCGACCGAGCCAGGAGCGCATGTGCTCGGGGCTCACCACGGCGATCCATCGCTCGTCGCTGGCATCCTTTTCGGATACCGCCACGTGCAGCTGCTCGCGCGCGACTGCGAGGCGGCCTTCCACCATCCGCGAGCCCGCGGCTGCCGCCTGCGCGGACGAACTGGCAACCAGCCGGAGCCGGTGCAGCCCGATCAGTGCGGCAGGAACGGCGAGCAGGCACGCGCGATCGACGGCGGGCCGCGCCTGCCCCGGGACGAGTTCGCTGCGGGCGAGGATTTCACCCGTGGCTCCGAGCCGAAGGTTGACGGCGGCTTGCTCCGGGTCGGTGGGCAGGATCAGCAGGTTCATGTCAGTCATTCGTCGGGCGTCCAGCGGCGGGCGACGGCGCGGACTTCGCCGGCCGCATCCATCTCGAAAAGCGTGGTCAGCACCATGTCGGCACCCAGGTACTCCACTTCGGCTTGCAGTCCGAAATAGCGTGAGCGTAGCGAAATCTGCTCGAGGACGTCGTTGCCGGGCAGGGCCGGCGCCAAGTCCGGAAGCGACCAGAAGCTGGCGAAGTCGGCCCATCCGTCCGGCGGACGCTGCCCGATGACGGAGCGGGCTGCCTCCAGGCCGATCCGGCCTTCGCTGATCATTACCAGCATCAGCGCGTCGCCGGCATCCAGGGTGTTGATGTTCAGCGGCGACAGCTCCGTGCCAGGCAGCGCGCAAACGTGCGGCCGCAGCACTCGGTAGATTTCGGCGTCGAAGCCGCGTATCGCCCTGAGCTCGCTGACTTCGGCCAGCAGCGTGCCGGAGGTCCGGTAGGGCGCGGGCAGCCTCGAATACTCGCCATCCTCGGCACCCAGCGGGCCGGGCGACTGGTCTGAATCGATCCAGTCCGTGAGTGCATCCGCCAGCGCATTCGCCCGCTGCTGCGGCACGCCGAGCGCCTGCGCCAGTGCGACGAACTGCCGAACTCCGGTATCGCGTCGGTAAAGCTGCTCTTCTGCGCCTTCCACCACGCTGTTGAGGTTGAAGCAGGCAGTGTGGTCGCTAATCCGTGCGCGGATCAGGCCCTGCTCGACCGGGAACACGAACGGACGGTTGTTCCAGTCACCGGCCAGCGTGGTTCGCTGGCGATCGCGCGCCGACAGCTGCGACAGCTGCGCGCGCGCCAAGGTCTCGGCGCCCAGGGCGTACCACTGGGCCTGCGCCTGGGCTTGGGCGTTGCCGGCGCGGCGGATGCCGAAGCGAATGTCATCGAGAACGGCGATCAGCAACACCGACATCACCGCCACCAACAGCAGCACGGTAAGCAAGGCGACGCCCGCTTGGCGATTTCGGATCATAGCGCGGCGCCCGGCACCAAGAAGAGTTGCTGCAGCTCGCCCAGGCCCTCGAGATCCAAGTCAAGGCGCACCGCTTCCGGTAGAAGTTCCCGCCCGCCCGGCCAGCCGTCCAACCACTGGCCACGATGTCGGTAGCTGATCCGAACGCTGGTGACGCCGGTGAGCAGCAGTTGCGGTCGCGCCGTTTCCACGCCATCGATCGCCGTGGAGACTTGGCGCAGCAGCTTGCCCTGCGAGAGCCGGTATTGGACGTGCTGCAGCGACGCGCGCGGTTCCTCCTCAGGATTGGCCCAGCCGCGACGGGTCAGCTCCATCAGTACGTCGCCACCGGCCATGGGCGCCCCGGCGAAGGCGCTGCGGGAGGCGGTGCCGTCAGGCTGGCGGACACGGCGGGGGGCCGCCTGGGCCAGGTCCTGCTTGATCAGGCTGCGCGCGCGCTGGAATTCACCCAGCCGGTCCATGCGCGCGCCAACGATGCCCTGGTTGTCGACGGTGTAGGCCATCACCGCGACGCCGGCTGCGGACAGCAGGCCAAACACCAGCAGGGCCACCAGCATTTCAACCAGGCTGAAGCCTTTCATGGTCGGCTCCGGAACACGCTCAACTGCGCCACCAGGCGATCCTTGTCGGCGGCCATCACTTCCACATCCACGCGCACGATGCCCGGGTCATCGGTTCCGCTGACCACCCGCCGCCAGTGCCAGTCCACGCCGCCTGCCTGCTCGGTGCCCGCGCTGGAAGCAGCTAGTTCTTCGGAGGACAGCAGCAGCGCCTCGACTGCCCGGTTGTCAGCGACGACACCGGCCAGCACTTGCTCCTGAACCAGCACGGCCGTGCGCGTGTTCTCGCCGGACAGATTCAGCAGCGCAAGCACCGCCAGGCTGAAGACGGCAAGGGCCACCAGCATTTCAATCAGGGTGAACCCTGAGTCAGCGAGCCCGCGCCTGCACATCCAGCTTGCCCTCCCGATCCATGGCGATAAGCCGTTCGCCACCCTGGCCAGCAAGTACGACTTGCCCGCCTTCGCCGGCGCCGGTGGCATCGAACTCGAACCGCGCGAAGTCCTGATCGGCGTCGAAGCGCGCGCTGATGTCGTCCTCGAAGACATGGGCCCGGAACGGCGCTGACTCCAGCGGCTCCCAGCGACCGAATCGCATCGCACTGAATGCGTAGCCGGCGCGGTCGATCCGCAGCGCAACGGGGCGATTGCCCATCACCGCCTCCTCCCGCGCGCGCACCAGGTGCGCGGCAAGCCGCTCGGCCTGCTGCGTCAGCCGCGCCTCGGGCGCGGGCGCGGTGAGCAGCACGGCAGTGCCCAGCAGGCCGATCATGACTAGCACGACCATCAGCTCTATCAGGCTGAAGCCCGACGTGGGCCGGCTACGGCGACCAGTTGCCAATGTCTGCATCGTCGCCCTCGCCCCCGGGAGCGCCATCGGCGCCAAGGGAGTAGATATCGAAGCTGCCGCTGCGGCCTGGATACACATAGTGATAGTCGTTACCCCAGGGATCGGCCGGCAGGCGGCGGATATAGCCACCTTTGCGGTATCTCTCGGGCCGCGTGAGGCTAGCGGGCGGTTTCATCAGCGCCTGCAGCCCATCTTCGCTGCGCGGATAACTCAGGTTTTCCAGCCGGTAGGTCTCCATGGCCTGTTCCAGCAGGCTGACGTCGGTGCGGGCCTTCTCCACCATGGCGCGGTCCTGGCTCGGAAGCACGTTCAGGGTCACCACCGTGGCGAGCAGGCCGATGATGACGATGACCACCATCAGTTCGATAAGCGTGAAGCCGAACTGGGATCGGCGGGAGGCGAGGCGGTGGCGCATCTGGAGACTCCGGATCAGCTGATGACGAGTGAATTGAACTGCAGGATCGGCAGCAGGATGGCGAGCACGATCAGGGTGATGACCCCGCCCAGGAGGATGATGATGGCGGGTTCGAGCAGGCTCAGGGCCACCGAAGTGAAGGTGTTGAATTCCCGCTCCAGGTAATCAGCGGCGCGGTCGAGCATCGGGGCCAATCGGCCGCTGTCCTCGCCGCTGGACGCCATGTAGAGCAAGGTCGGCGGGAAAATTCCCGCTGCCCGCATCGCCGAACTCAGGCTGCTGCCCTCGCGGATGGCGGTCACCATGCCTTCGGTGGCCAGGCGGAGCGCGCGGTTCTGCACCGTGCGTGCCGTCACCGCGATGCCTTCCATCAGCGGCAGGCCGCTGCCAACCACGGTGGCCAACGTGCGCGCGAACAGCGCCGCGTGTACGTCGCGCAGCATCCGCCCCAACAGCGGCACTCTCAACACGACGCCGTCGAAGCGAAGTCGCGCCGCCGGCCGGCGCAGCAGCGCCACCGCTCCAGCGACCAACATCGCGCCGAGCAGCAGCACCGGCAGGCCCCAGTTCACCATGAATTCGGAAACCGCGATGACTGCGCGGGTCAATATCGGCAAGGTGCGTCCCATCGACTCGAACTGCTCCACGATCTTGGGAACCACGAAGGTCATCAGGGCCGCCACCACCACGGTGGCGGTGACGGCAAGCGCCGCGGGATAGATCAGCGCAGTCATCAACTTGCCCCGCACCTGCTGCTGGCTTTCGAGCATGTCGGCGAGCCGCTCAAGGATGGCCGGCAGTGCCCCGGAGCCTTCGCCGGCCGCGACCAGGGCGCGATAGAGCGGCGGGAACGCGCCGTCCACGCGCGCCATCGCCTCGGACAGGCGATGGCCCTCCACCAGGTGGACGTGTGTCTCCAGCAAGGCCCGGCGCACCGAAGGCTTGCCGGCCTGCGAGCCGATGGTGAACAGGGCTTCTTCCAGCGGCGCCACCGTCGCAAGTGTCGCCAGCTGACGCGTGAAAAGCGCTAGGTCCTTGCTGCCGATGCCGCGGCTCAGCCGCCTGGAACCGGCGCCTTGTCGCGGGCTGGGCGCCAAGCGCAGCGGAACCCACAGGCGCTGTTCGAGTAGACGCCGCGCCTCCGGTTCAGTGCCGGCGTCCAGCTGCCCTTGGCGCTCCCGGCCGCGGACATCCAGGGCAACGAAGTCAAACGACGCCACGGCTGTTGTCCTCCTGGCGGATAACCCTGAGGGCTTCTTCCACCGTGGTGCGGCCGCTGGCCACGCACTGGCGGGCGGCACCCGCGAGGTCGGTGGCGGCAGCATAGGCCGCCGTCGCCAGCGCATCATCGCTGGCCTGCTGGCTTATCAGGCCGCGCAGCGTTTCGTCGATTCTCACGGCCTCGTAGATGGCCACGCGGCCGACGAAGCCGGTATGCCCACAGGCCGCGCAGCCGGTGGCCTGATGCAGCGGACCGAGGAACGAGGGCCCGAACAGGCGCGCGCTGGCGGCGTCCCGGGCACGCGGCGACTTGCATTCATCGCACAGGCGACGGACAAGTCGCTGGGCCACGATAAGGCGCACCGTCGACGCCAGGAGGAAAGGCTCCACGCCCATGTCCCGCAGCCGTGTGATGGCGCCCACGGCGTCGTTGGTATGCACCGTGGACAGCACAAGATGGCCGGTGAGGCTGGCCTGGACTGCGATCTGTGCGGTTTCACCGTCGCGGATTTCACCCACCATCACCACGTCGGGGTCCTGGCGGAGGATGGCGCGCAGGCCGGTGGCGAAAGTCATGCCCACCTTGGCGTTCACCTGGGTCTGGCCCACGCCCTGGATGGCGTATTCCACCGGGTCCTCCACCGTGAGGATGTTGCCGCTGCCGTCGTTGAGCACCGACAGCGCCGCATAAAGCGTGGTGGTTTTGCCCGATCCGGTGGGGCCGGTGACCAGCAGGATCCCATTTGGCTGGGCCAAGGCCTCGCGCAGCGCGGCAAGCACGTCCGGCTGCATGCCCAGTTCGTCCAGGCCCATCAGCGTCTGGTCCTTGTCGAGCAGGCGCAGCACGACGCGCTCGCCGCCGCGCGCGGGCAGCGTCGAAACGCGCACGTCCAGCGCCTTGCTGCCCATGACCAGCGAAATTCGCCCGTCCTGCGGGATACGCCGCTCGGCGATGTCCAGCCGCGCCATCACCTTCACGCGCGACACCAGCAGCGGAGCAATCCGGCTGGGCAGGCTCAGGACCTCCCGCATCACGCCATCCACGCGCAGGCGCACCTGCAGCGTTGAGTCGAACGGCTCGATATGGATGTCCGAGGCGCCTTGGCGCGCGGCCTCGGCGATCAGGCCGTTGATCAAGCGGATGACCGGTGCGTCATCCTGGGTGTCCAGCAGGTCCGCGGCGCCGGGCAGTTCGTCGGCCAGCGCATCCAGGGTTCCGCCCAGCTCCAGGCCCGATGCCGTCGCCGAACCGGCCAGGGCGTCGCCGGCGTAGATCTCCGACAGCTTTCGATCGAACTCGCCGCGGGCCAGCGGCTGCAGGTCCAGCGGCACGCCCAGCGCGCGGCGCGCTTCAAGCAGCGCGGTCGGATCGGCGCCTTCCCGGAGGCCGACCACGGCATGCTCGCCGATGGCCAACACGATCACTCCGTGGCGCTTGGCGAATCCATACGGCAGCGGCGAGGCGGACGCACTCATGGATCAGCGGTAACGTCCGGTACCGCGGCAGGTTCGGGCGCGGCGCGCGGCGGTTCGGTGCGGAGGTAGTCGCGGACCAGTGAATCAAGCAGGGCGCGCTGGTCCTCGCCGGCGCCGGCCTGGCTGGCGCGCATGTAGTCGAACCGCGGCCCGGTGGCATTCTGCGCATCGCGGGCGTTGCGGATGATGGTGGGGCGGATGAACACCATCAGGTTGGTCCGGTTGGTTCCCCGGCGCTGGTTGCGGAACAGGGCGCCTACGCCGGGCAAATCGCCGAGCACCGGAACCTTGTCTACCGACAGCCGATCGCCCTGGTCGAGCAAGCCGCCCAGCACCACGATGCTGCCGTCGTCCACCAGCACGGTGGTTTCGATCTCGCGCTTGTTCAGGATAAGGTCGTCCGAACTGGCGCTCACCGCCCCGGCGACGGCGGAAACTTCCTGCCGGAGGAACAGCGTGATGCCACCTCCGCTGTTGATCTGCGGTTTTACCTCCAGCAAGATCCCGACGTCTTGGCGGGTGGTGGTCCGGAACGGGTTGGAATTGGCGTCACCCAGCACTTCGCCGGTAGTGATGGGCACTTCCTGTCCCACCAGGATGCGCGCCTCCTCGTTGTCGAGCGTAAGGATGGACGGGGTGGAAAGCAGGTTGCTGGTTTCGTCGCTTTTCACCGCATTGATGATCAGCCCGAACAGGGCATCGTCGCTGCTTCCGACCAGGCCCAGCAGGCCACCCGTGGCTCCCAGCAGCGACTGGATGGCAGCCTCCCGGAGCAGGGACTCGGGGCTGCCCGGTTCGGCGTCGTCGTCCGTACCTGCGGCGGCGGCCAGCGACAGCAGACCCGGCCCGCTGCCCGGGAAGTTGGTTGCCGAAAACGGGATGTTGCCGTTCTTCCCGGCCAGCAGGAACTGCACGCCCAGCTCTTTGGCGGTGCCGTCGGACACTTCAACCACGATCGCTTCCACCAGCACCTGCTCGCGGCGGGTATCGAGCTGCCGGATGACGTCGCCCAGCATGCGCTGGTTCTCGGCGTCGGCGCTGATGACGATGGCATTCGCGCCCTGGAAACGCGCGATGGTGGCGCGGCGGGCGCCGGTGACGGCCGCAGCGGCCGGTGCCGCTCCGGCGGCAGCCGGTGCGGCGCTGCTGCCCGTTGGCGCCTGGCCGATGATTTGCTCGAGCACTGGGAGCAACTGCTCGGCGTCCGCGTGCTGCAGGCGCACCACGCGCACGTCGCCGCTGGTGGAGGCGCGATGGTCGAGGTCGGCTACCAGGGTGGCCATGCGCTGCACCACCACCGGGTCGCCGCGCAGCATCAGTGAATTGCTGCTTTCCACCGGAATCACCGTCAGGGTTCCGGGGCGGCCGCCCTCGCCGCCGCCAGGCGTTGCCACCAGCTGGCTGATGACGCCGGCGATCTCCCGGGCAGCGCTGTTGCGCAGGGTGATGGTGCGAATGTCCGAGCGGTCCTGGTCTATCTGGCCGATCAGCGCGCGAAGCCGATTGAGGTTGTCCACGTAGTCGGCGACCAGCAGGCTGTTGCCCTGCGGTGTCGGCGCGACCACGCCGCCGCGTCCTACCAGCGGCTTGAGCGTTTCGGCGGCGGTGCGGGCATCGATGTTGCGCAGTGGGAATACCGTGGTGCCAAAGGCCTGGCCTTCCTCGCCCGCCGAGGCGGGTTGCTGGGCCGCGGTGTCGTCGGGGACGACGCGGTAAGCGCCAGTTCCGGTGGGAATCGCGACCAGGCCCTGCGTTCGCAGCGTTGCCAGCAGCACGCCCAGCAGGTCCGCGGGCGACAGCGGCTCCTCGCTGGTGATCGTCACCGTGCCCTGCACCCGCGGGTCGAGGATGAACGTGCTGCCCGTGGCCCGGGAAACGTCCTGGATGAAAGCGCGCAAATCGGCGCCCTGCAGGTTAATGCCTTGCTCCGGGGGCGCCGCCTGCTGTGCCACCGTGATGGCGGGACTGCCGGCGAGCAACAACGCGAGTGCAAGGTGGCTGGTTCTGCGTTTCAAGGTGACTCCGAGTCCAATTTGAGCGTGAGGCGTTCTGCGCCGCGTTCGAGGGTGATCTGTGCGCTTTCCCCGGACGCCAGCAACTCGTTTATCTCGCCCATGCGTTCGGGGGTGAGCTGCTGCCCGTTGATCGACAACAATACATCGCCGGCGAGAAGCCCGGCCCGGCGCAACTCGGCACCGGCACCGCGCGGCACCAGCGTGTAGCCGGTTACCCGGCCCGCATCCATGCGTGGGCGCAGGCCAGCCTCGCCAATCAGCCGGGTGAAGTCCACCGCACCCGAGGGAGCCGTCGCGGCGCCGCCGCTGCCCTCGGCCGCGGCGCGCGGGGAGGAGGGCAGGCTGGTCGCCACGGACCCAAGCGGAGCCGGAGAGCTCCGCGCGGGCATGTCCAGGCGGGTCCGGCGCCCGGACTGGTCCAGCAGGACGTGGTCATGGCCCACCGAATGCAGCCTGACGCCGGGCGCCAGCCAACCGCCGACGGCAACCGACACCTGCGTCCCGGATGCATCGGCCAGGATGGCGGTGGAGCCGCCGCCAGCCTGGTGGCGGACACCAAACAAGGTGAAGCCCTGCAGGCTGGAGACCGCCGCTGGTCCGGACGCGCCCTGGAATGCGGAGGCCACCTGGGCCTGGGAGGCCGGCAGCTCGGGCCGCCGGCTGCCGGCGCTGGCGCCAAAGGGGCCTACGGGTTCAATCAACGCCCAGACGAGATTGGCCAGCTGGATCGCCAGCACCAGCAGCAGACTTGCCTCGAGGGCCCATCGCAGGGTCGCTGCAGGGGTGCGGGTGAGCGCGCTCCGGGCCGCAGCAATACGACCACCGGCCCCGAAGGGCCGGCGGTGAAACGCACCTGATGGATCAACCCGCCTGTCTGGCATCAGAACTTCGCGGTTATGCTCAACGAGAAGCTGGTGCCCAGATCATACGTGTTGACGTCCACTCGGCCACCACCCTGAGTCTGGAACTCCTCATAGTCCTCGCCAAGCAGGTTGCGTGCCTCGAAGGTGACCGTCATATCCTGCTCCCAAGCCTGGAATGCCCGACGCAGCACCAGGTCAAGGGTGGTGCCCGGGTCTTCGATCAGGTCAGGTTGGCCAGGGCGGCCGCGTGCCGAGATCCGCTCGCTGGCGTGGTTGACCAGCAGGATTGCCTGGGAGCCGGTGCTGGCGTCCTCAAGGCCGAACTGGATGTTGGCCAGGTGGTCCGATTGGCCCTGCAGGGCGCTGCCGTCACGGACCAGTTCGCTGGCCGGGCGCGGCGCGCCGCCGCCGGCGAGCGGGAACACCACGTCGTCGTCGTCGACCGATACTTCCGTCTGCGTGTAGGTGTAGTTCAGGGACAGGAACAGGCGGCTGTCACCCAGGATCTCCGCGTCGAAGGTCGTGTCGAAGTACTTCTTGGCTTCGGTTTCAAAGCCGTAAAGCGTGGCCTCGGGCGCGTTGATGTAGGTCTGCTGGATGACGGAACCGGCCTCGTTGACGATCGACTCCACCGGCTTATCCAGCAGCTTGTAGAACCCGCCAACCGTGAGGTACTCGCCCTCGGCGAAGTACCATTCCCAGCGGGCGTCGAGGTTGACCAGTTCGGTGTCCACCAGATACGGGTTGCCGATGAAGATGCGGTCGCGATCCGGGTCGAGGTACTGCTGCGGCGCAAGCTCGCGGAACTGCGGGCGGGCGATGGTCTTGGACGCGCCGAAGCGCATCTGCATGTCTTCCTTGAAGCTCCAGGTCACCGTGGCGGCCGGGAGCAAGTAGGACTCTTCGATCGGATCGGCGCCAACCAGCGGGGTGGTGCTGAACAGGTCGATAGGCGTCACCGACTGCTCGCCACTTTCATAGCGCAGGCCAGCCGTGGCCTGGAGCAGGGGGGTGATCGCCGTTTCGAGCTGGAAGTAGGCGCCGCCCACTTCCAGGTTGCCGTCATACGCGGCCGCGCCGTCGGAGCCCGTGGTCTCGCGAATACCAAGCAGGCCCGGTCCGATGTTCGGATTGGACAGCAGGAAGTCGACGCGCTGCATCTGGTTGTTCAGCGGAAGCGAGCCGTCCAGCGCCAGGAAGCGGAACTCGCGGGAGACCGCCGAGCGATCGTTATCCGAGTAGGCCAGGCCGGCACTGAAGAGGTAGTCCCGGTCATCGGTCGGCACGGTGTATCCGAAGTCGAGGCCGGCGCTGAAAACGTCGTCCTCGACCTCGCTGAAGCGGGTGTAGTTTTGCTCCTGCGATGCGTTGTGGAGGTAAACGTTGTTCACCAACCGGTAGCGGATGCCCTTCTCGTAAGGTGCTTCGCGCGTGGTCTCGGCGTAGGCCGCCCGCCAGTTGATGGTGAAGTCCTTGAATTCGCCGAAGGCATGGCTGCCGGTGAGCTGAGTGTTCAGCAGTTCGCGCTCGAACCACTCGGTGAAGTCGTCCCGGACGTCGGCACCAGCGCTTTCGTCGTTGCCAGCCCGGCTGCGCGCTTCCTTGGT
>JANNQY010000104.1:0-1984 GCA_031400995.1 Lysobacteraceae bacterium | reverse complement strand
CCGTCGGAAAAATACTCCTCTTCGGGGTTGCCGCTCATGTTGGCGAAAGGCAGCACGGCGACTGAATTTTCGGTGGCCGTGGCCGGCGGCGTGGTCGCCGCTTCCGTCGGCTGGGCCGCGTTCGCTGCGCTCCCCGGCGTGGCCGGTGCGCTGGCTGCGGCCGGGGCCGGCGGCGGCAGCAGGAAACGCTCGGCCGCAATCACTGCGGCCAGCGCCAGCAGGCCGCCCAGCATCAGCCGATCCATGCGCCGGCCGGTGGCGGTTGCGATCGAGGCGTCGGTGGTGACATCGGCGTCGCGCTTGAGGCCATCGGGCGTGAGTTCATAAAGCCAGGCGAACACCAGCGCTGGCGCGAGGCCCAGCACCAGCAGCAGCACCAGCGCCTTGAGCACCCAGTCGGGCGTGCCGAACAGCGGCAGCAGGGTTTCCGACACCTGCACCGCCAGCCACGCGCCCACCAGGTACAGCCCCGCCATGCGGATGACGTTGCGGCGTTTGAGTTCGCTCAGGAAGCTCATGCCGGCACCTTCGGTCCGCGGAGCGTGGAGATAACCGTCGTCATTGGCATATGAAAGCGTCCGGGCCTTCAGCGGGTGCCGCCTGGCAAAGATCCGGCCAGCCGTTGGCGCGCCAGTAGTCCAGCAGGCCTATTCGTTTCGCGAAGCCCTGGAAGCCAGGGTGCTGGCGCGCCTTCGTTGACCACGGTTGCACGGTCCACAGCCAGGTGAAATAGGCGTCCGACAGGCCGGTGGGACTGCGCTCGAAGGCCTCGAACGAGCGCTCGGATTCGCCCAGCATCAGCAGCAGGCTGGGCGCGTAGCCATCGTCACGGTGGCGTTCGATCAGGGCCAAGGCCCGGTCGTGCGGCTCGCCGGCAACGTAGGACCCGATGAAGATGGTCTCCAGATCCGAAACGGAAAGGCCCGCCCCCAGTGCCGACATCGCAACGGCGTAGTCGTTCGCGCCGGCTTCGGGGCGACCCAGCCTGGCCTGTTCGTAGGCCAGGACAACTCCGCCCAGGGGAAAGCCCAGCGCCTGCGCGCGCTTGGAGTACACCAGCGCCTCGGCGCGTTCGGATTTCGCCCAGAGCAGGACGCCTTTGTAAAACATCAGCAGGCGGTCGGCCGGGTCCCGCGCCAACGCACGGTCAACCAGGGCGAGTGCTTCGGCCGTGCGACCCATCGACGCCAGCTGGTTGGCGGCCCAGAAATTTGCGGTGATGTCCTCGGGGTCCAGCCGCAAGGACTCGCGCATGGGCGCCACCATCTCCAGATAGCGGCGCCGGGAGAGATTATTGTAGCCCAGCACGGCGTGCGCTTCGGCGCTGTCGGGGTTGAGTTCAATCGCCCGCTTGGCCGCGGCATCGGACGCCTCCCAGTTCTCGTTCCAGTCGCCGCCGGCGTACTGCACCACCACCGCGTGCGCCACCGCCAGCTTGGCCCAGGCGCGCGAGAACTGCGGGTCCAGCGCGGTGGCTTCCTGCAACAGCACGATGGCGCGCGGCAGGCTGTCGCCCACCCGCGTGGCCACCAGCGACTGGGCCTGGATGAACTTGGCGTAGGCCTCGGGATCGCGGGTGGCGATTTCCACCAGCCGCTGGCCGGCGCCGCGGTTGATCGCGATATCCAGTTCGCCCGCGATGTCACGGGCGATGCTTTCCTGCAAGTCGAAGATGTCGCCCAGGTTGCCGTCATAGGTCTGGGTCCAGCGCTGCTTGCCGTCGGCGGTGGCAATCAAGGCAGCGGTGATGCGGACGCTGTCGCCCTGCGTGCGCACCGATCCTTCCAGCAGGTGCGCCACGTCCAGCGCTTCGCCGATGGCACGCGGGCTTTCTTTGCTCCCATTGTAGTAGAACGACGAGCTGCGGCCGGCCACCTTCAGGCCTTTGATGCGCGCGAGGGCGCTCAGGATTTCCTCGGCCATGCCGTCCGAGAAGTAGCCCTGGCTCTGGTCCGGGCTCAGGTCGGCGAAAGGCAGCACCGCA
>JANNQY010000103.1:0-5805 GCA_031400995.1 Lysobacteraceae bacterium | reverse complement strand
CGGGCGGCGCTGTCAAATGTTCTTGCTGCCTTGAAAGGAAGCCAACCATGACCGCTCGCAAGGGAATTGTGTTGGCCGGAGGGTCGGGGACGCGGCTGTACCCGATCACCATCGGCGTGTCGAAACAGCTTATGCCGGTCTATGACAAGCCGATGATCTATTTCCCCCTGTCGGTGCTGATGCTGGCGAAAATCCGCGAGATTGCGGTGATCACCACGCCGCTGGATCAGGACCAGTTCCGCCGTGTGTTGGGCAATGGCAGCCAGTGGGGGGTGAAGATCACCTATGTCATGCAGCCCGATCCGGGCGGTCTGGCCCAGGCCTATACGCTGTGCGAAGACTTCCTACGGGTCTCCAGAAGTTGCACCGATGGTAACCGCAGCGGCCGCTCGAGACCGGCAAGGCCGCGATTTGCTACCCTGTGAGCCTGTTTTTTCCTGCCTCAAACCCATGTCCGACACCCCCGACCCCAGCGCCTACGACCCGAAGGCGGTGGAATCCGCCGCGCAGACCCACTGGGACGCCACCGGCGCCTTCCAGGTCAGCGAGGACACCTCGCGACCCAAGTTCTACTGCCTGTCCATGCTGCCCTACCCGTCGGGCGCGCTGCACATGGGCCACGTGCGCAACTACACCATCGGCGACGTGATCAGCCGGCACCGGCGCATGAAGGGCTACAACGTGCTGCAGCCGATGGGCTGGGATGCGTTCGGGCTGCCGGCGGAAAACGCCGCCATCAAGAACAACACCGCGCCGGCGCAGTGGACCTACAAGAACATCGAGCACATGCGCGCGCAGCTCGAGCGCCTGGGCTTCGCCTACGACTGGAGCCGAACCTTCGCCACCTGCACGCCGGAGTACTACCGGTGGGAGCAGCTGATGTTCACCCGGCTGATGAAGAAGGGCTTGGTGTACCGCAAGAATTCGGTAGTGAATTGGGACCCGGTGGACCACACCGTGCTGGCCAACGAGCAGGTGATCGACGGCCGCGGCTGGCGCAGCGGCGCGCTGGTGGAAAAGCGCGAGATCCCGCAGTGGTTCCTAAAGATCACCGACTACGCGCAGCAGTTGCTCGATGGCCTGGACACCCTGCCGGGCTGGCCGGAGGCGGTGAAGACGATGCAGCGCAACTGGATCGGCCGCAGCGAGGGCCTGGAAATCCAGTTCGCGATGCAGGGCCTGGCCGAGCCGCTCACCGTGTTCACCACGCGCCCAGACACGCTGATGGGCGTCACCTACCTGGCGGTGGCCGCCGAACACCCGGTGGCGCTGTGGGCCGCTTCGGGCAATGCCGCGGTGCGCGATTTCATCGACGAGTGCCGGCGCGGTGGCGTCACCGAAGCCGAGCTGGAGACGCAGGAAAAGAAGGGCATCTTCACCGGCCTGCAGGCAATGCACCCGGTGTCGGGCGAGCCGGTGCCAGTGTGGATCGCCAACTTCGTGCTGATGGGCTACGGCACCGGTGCGGTGATGGCTGTGCCGGGGCACGACGAGCGCGATTTCGAGTTCGCGCACAAATACGCGCTGCCGATCAAGCAGGTGATCGCGGTTGAGGGCGATAGTTACGACGCCGGCACGTGGCAGGATTGGTATGCCGACAAGACGCATTCCAAGCTGCGCACGGTGAATTCCGGCGCGATTGATGGCCTCGGTTTCCAAGCTGCATTTGAGGCGTTGGCGAAGCAATTGGCAGACGCCGGCCAAGGCCAGCGCCGCGTCAATTACCGCCTGCGCGACTGGGGCGTCAGCCGCCAGCGCTACTGGGGCTGCCCCATCCCGGTGGTGTACTGCGAGAAATGCGGCGCGCTGCCGGTGCCCGAAGACCAATTGCCGGTGGTGCTGCCCGAGGACGTGGCGTTTACGGGCATGGCGTCGCCGATCAAGGCAGATCCACTTTGGCGGAAAACCGCGTGCCCCAATTGCGGCGGCCCGGCCGAGCGCGAAACCGACACCTTCGACACCTTCATGGAGTCGAGCTGGTACTACGCGCGCTACACCTCGCCCGGCGCACAGGACCTGGTGGATGAGCGCGCCAACTACTGGCTGCCGGTGGACCAATACATCGGCGGCATCGAGCACGCGATCATGCACCTGATGTATTTCCGGTTCTATCACAAGCTCATGCGCGACGCGGGCATGGTGCAGACCGATGAGCCGGCAACCAACCTGCTGTGTCAGGGCATGGTGATCGCCGACACCTTCTATCGCGAAAACCCCGGCGCGCCCAACGATTGGTTCAACCCCGCCGACGTCGACGTGATGCGTGATGCCAAAGGCCACGCCACCGGCGCCGTGCTGCGCAGCGACGGCCAGCCGGTGCACATCGGCGGCACCGAGAAGATGGCCAAGTCCAAGAACAACGGCGTGGACCCGCAGACCATGGTGGACAAGTACGGCGCCGACACGGTGCGCCTGTTCTCCATGTTCGCCGCGCCGCCCGAACAGAGCCTGGAGTGGAACGAAGCCGGCGTGGAGGGCATGGCGCGCTTCCTGCGCCGGCTTTGGGCGCAGGTGAATCGCCACGTGGCGGAGGGCGCCGCACCATCGCTGGACCTGTCCACGCTGGATGCCGCCCAGAAAACCCTGCGCCGCCAGCTGCACGAAACCATCCAGAAAGTGGGCGACGACTACGGCCGCCGGCACACCTTCAACACCGCCATCGCGGCGGTGATGGAGCTGCTGAACGCGCTGTCGAAGTTCGACGACGCCAGCGCCCAGGGCCGCGCGCTGCGTCAGGAAGCCTTCGAGGCGGTGGCGCTGCTGCTCAACCCGATCACGCCGCACACCTCGCATGCGCTCTGGCAGCGCCTGGGCCACGCCGAAGTGACGCTGGAGGACCTGGCATTCCCGCAGGCCGACCCAGAGGCGCTGGTGCGCGATGCGGCCACGCTGGCGGTGCAGGTGAACGGTAAGCTGCGGGCTACGCTGGCGGTTGCGTTGAACCTGCCCAAGGAAGACATCGAGGCGCTGGCCCTGGCCGAGCCGAACGTGCAAAAGTTCATGGAAGGTTTGTCCGTGCGCAAGGTGATCATCGTGCCGGGCAAAATCGTCAACATCGTTGCGGGGTGAACCTGATGCATCGTTTGCTGCTTGTGTTGTGCCTGGGCATGGTCCTGTCGGGCTGCGGCTTTAAGCCGCGCGCCTCGCTGGCGCTCAGCTCCGAACTGGGCCCGGTGAAAGTAAAGACCGCTGATCCTTTCAGTCCGCTCGGGCAGGGTCTGTCCACGGCGCTGGCGCGGGCAGGTGCCCAAGCGCCGGTGGCCGACGAGCCAGCGGCGGTGCTGCGCGTGTTGTCGGAAAGCATGCAGACCCGGCCGCTGTCAGTGGGCGCGCAGGCCCAGGTGAACGAGTACGAGACCCGCTACCGGGTGCAGTTCGACCTGATTGGCGCCGACGGCAGCACCCGGCTGGCGCCGCAGGTGATCGAGCTCATCCGCGACTTCACCTACGACAACGTGGCCTCGGCGGGCAGCCCGGCCGAGCAGGCGCTGATCGAAACCGAGCTGCGGCGCGACATGCAGGCCGCCATCCTGCGCCGGCTGGACGCGGCGCTGCGCGTCAAGTAATGGAACTCAAGCCCGACCGCCTCGAGCGCCAGCTGGCCGGCGAGCCGCTGCGGCCGGTGTACCTGGTGGCCGGCGACGAGCCGCTGCTGGTGCAGGAAGCCGCCGACGCCATCCGCGCCTGCGCCCGCCAGCAAGGCTATGGCGAGCGCGAGGTCTACGACGCCGAGGGCAGCTTCAACTGGGACACGCTGAGCCTGGGGCTGGCGTCGCTGAGCCTGTTTTCCCCCCGCCGGTTTTTCGACCTGCGCCTGCCCACCGGCAAGCCGGGTAAGGACGGCAGCAAGGTGCTGTGCGACTACTGCGCCGATCCGCCGCCCGATACGGTGCTGCTGATCACCGCCCAGGAATGGAGCCGCGCGCACGCCGGGAAATGGAGCGAGGCCATTGCCAAGGCCGGGCATATGCTGCCGATCTATCCGCTCAAGACGCACGAACTGGGCGACTGGCTGCTGCGGCGCTTGCGCAGCCGCGGCCTGGTGGCCACGCCTGATGCGGTGCGGCGCTTGGCCGATCGCGTTGAGGGCAACCTGCTGGCCGCGGCGCAGGAAGTGGACAAACTGGCGCTGCTGGTGGGAGGCGCCCGCGGCGCAGCGGCGCAGGCCATCGACCTGGAGCAGATGGAGCGGCTTGTGGCCGACTCCTCGCGATTTGATGTGTTCAAACTGGTGGACGCCGCGCTGGCCGGCGAGCCGGTGCGCGCGGTGCGGATGCTCGCGGCGCTGCGCGCCGAAGGCGATCACGTGGCGGGGCTGCTGCCGATGGTGGCCAAGGAAGTGCTGGCGCTGTGCAGCCTGGCGCGGGCGGCGGAGCAGGGCGGCGTAATGTCGGCGCTGCGCGACGCCCGGGTGTGGGAAAGCAAGCAGCCCATGTACCGGCGCGCCCTGGAGCGGCATCCGCCGTCGCGCTGGGATCGATTCGCCGCTGAATGTGGACGGATTGAATTCAGCGCCAAAGGCCGCGGCGACGGCGATCCCTGGCTTCAGCTCGAACGCCTGCTGGTGGCGATGGCCGAACCCAAGGCGCGCCAGCTGTTGGCTTCGTGAGCCCGGTGCTGCACTACGGCGGCACCTTCGACCCGGTGCATGCCGGGCACTTGGCCGTGGCGCAGGCGGCTCGCGCGGCGCTGGCGGCCGATGTCGTGTTTCTCCCGGCGGCCGACCCACCGCATCGCCCCGCACCCGGCGCCAGCGCCGAGCAGCGCGCGCAGATGCTGGAGTTGGCCGTGGCCGGCCTCCCCGGCTGCAGCGTGGATCGTCGCGAGCTCCGGCGCCCCGGCCCGTCCTACACCGTGGACACGCTGCGGGAACTGCGCGCGGAGCTCGGCCCCGACGCGCCACTCGTATGGCTGATTGGCGCCGATGCCTTCCGCGGCCTGCCCGATTGGCATGAATGGGAAGCGCTGTTCGCGCTGGCCCATTTCGCGGTGGTCGTGCGCCCAGGGCACTCGCTGGAGGGCCTGCCGCAGGCCCTGGACAACGCGGCGTCCGGTCGCTGGAACGAGCCCGGGGCGCAGGGCGCCTGGCGCCGTTCGCCGGCCGGGCAGCTGATGCGCTTGGACATGGCCCCGCACCCGGCGTCAGCCACCGAGCTGCGCGGCCGGCTCAGGGCCGGGCAGGACACCGGGGACTGGCTGTGTCCGGCGGTCAGCGCCTATATCCAGGCCCAGGGCCTCTACCGGGGCGGTCCAGCGGCGCCCGGCGTATAATCCGCGTCGTCTCTACTTTCCGAGCACCACGTTGACCACCCAAGCCCACGTCATCAAAACCAAAATGCCAGACCCGGCCCCGTCGCCGGAGGCCATCCTCAAGCAGGTGCACCTGGCGCTGGAGGAAATGAAGGCCAAGGACGCGGTCGAGATCGACGTGCGCGGCAAGACCAGCATCGCCGACTATCTGGTGGTGGTGTCCGGCACGTCCACGCGGCACGTGAAATCAGTAGCCGATGAAGTGGTGCGCTTCGCCAAGAAATGCGGCGTGATGCCGCTGGGCGTCGAAGGTGAGCGCGAAGCCGAGTGGGTGCTGGTGGACCTGGGCGACGTCATCGTCCACGTCATGCTCCCCCGCGTCCGCGAGTTCTACGCCCTCGAACGCCTCTGGACCGTCGGCGACCAACCCCCGGAAACGGGGGCAAATTTAGGTTTAGTAGAAAAAAATTCACCCCTTTTTGGTTGAGGGGCCGGTTTTTTTGGGTGGGGGGGCGGGCCCCGGGGTGGTTGGCGCCGGGTTTTTAGCAAAAAAAA
>JANNQY010000102.1:0-1796 GCA_031400995.1 Lysobacteraceae bacterium | reverse complement strand
ATGAAGCGCGGCGCGATGAGCCGCTCGCGGATGCGCGCGCTCATTCCCAAGCGGTCCAGGCCGGCGCAGGCCAGCACGATGGCGTCGTAGTCGCCGGCGTCCAGCTTGGCCAAGCGGGTGTTGACGTTGCCGCGCAGGTCGACCAGCAGCAGGTCGGGCCGATGTGCCTTCAGCAATGCCTGCCGGCGCAGCGACGACGTGCCGACGCGCGCGCCATAGGGCAGTTCCTCGAAGACCTCGAAGTTCACCGACACGAAGGCGTCGAACGGATCGGCGCGTTCGAGCACGGCAGCAAGTTCGAACGGGCCATCGAGCTCCATCGGCACGTCCTTGAGCGAATGCACGGCGGCGTCGGCGCGGCCTTCGAGCATGGCGATCTCGAGTTCCTTGAGGAACAGGCCCTTGCCGCCAATCTCGACGAGCGGCTGGTCGATGGCCTGGTCGCCGCGGGTGGTCATGGGCACCAGCACCACTTCGAGGCCAGGATGGGCTTCGCGCAGGCGCGCGGCTACGTGTTCGGACTGCCAGAGGGCGAGCGCACTTTCGCGGGTGGCCAGACGCAGGGTTTGCATGGGGTTCCCCTAGAGATGCTTGAGCCGTTCGCGCAGCAGCGGCAGGCAGCGCCGGCTCACTTCCAGCGGCGTCTTGCCGTGGCGCAGGATGGCATGCGACTGGCCGTCGACGGCGCGGCGCAATTCGGCGAATTCGTCGCACGCCACCAGGCAGTTACGGTGGATGCGGATGAAGCGGTCGGCGAACTCAAGCTCCAGCGATTTCAGCGATTCCTCGATCAGGTCTTCACCGCGGCCGTGGTGCACCACCACGTATTTTTCGTCGGCCTGAAGGTAGTGGATGTCTTCCACCGGGATCAGCCGCAGGCTGCCGCGCAGGCGCGCGCCCAGGTGGGTGCGTCGGCGCTCGGTGCTGGCGGGCGGCAGCACCGGCGCCTGCTGCGCTGCGCGCTGTCGGCGGGCGCGCTCCAGCGCTTCGGCCAAGCGTTCGGGGCGCACGGGCTTTACCAAATAGTCCACCGCCGCGGCCTCGAAGGCCGCCAAGGCGTGCTGGTCGAACGCGGTGCAAAAGATGATGGCCGGCGGTGACGCCAAACCGGCCAAGTGCCGCGCCGCCTCCAGGCCGTCCATCACCGGCATGGCGATATCCAGCAGCACCACCTCCACGGCCAGCGATTCGGCCAACTCCACCGCCTCGCGGCCGTTGCTGGCCTCGCCGGCCAGCTCGTGGCCGCCGAGCGCCTCTAGCAGCCCGGCCAGGCGCTGCCGAGCCAGCGGTTCGTCGTCTACCAGCAGCAGTTTCATGGCAGGAGTATGCCTCAGCAGCGGCCGGGTTCAGGCGCCCTGGAAGCGCTGCTGCAGCCAGTCCGCCAGGTCGCGGATCTCCTCGGCGCACACGCTGTGGGGCATCGGGTAGCTGCGCCAATCAATGGCCATGCCCAGCGCCAGCAGCGCATCGCGGCTGCGCAGGCCCAGCGATTCAGGCACCACCGGGTCCTGGCCGCCGTGGGCCATGAACACCGGCGTCGCCAGCCCCGCCCGCGTGGCCTCGGCGGCCGTGGTGGAGGCCATGGGCAAATAGGTGGACAGCGCGATCAGCCCGCCCAGCGCCGCCTCGCGGCGCACGCCGGCAGCAAGCGCGATGGCGCCGCCCTGCGAAAAACCCGCCAGCAGGATGCGCTCACTGGGCACGCCGCGCTCGTTCTCGCGGGCGATCAACGCATCCACCTGGGCGATGGATTCGCGCACGCCCTTTTCGTCGGCGCGCTGGTCTATTTCGAAATT
>JANNQY010000101.1:0-1997 GCA_031400995.1 Lysobacteraceae bacterium | reverse complement strand
GCCGCCGGCACGCTCGACGACGCCGGCCTGGCCGAAGTGGAGCGCGTGGCCTGCCCGGGCGCCGGCGCCTGCGGCGGCCAGTTCACCGCCAACACCATGGCGATGGTGCTCACCTTCCTGGGCCTGTCGCCGCTGGGCCTGAACGACATCCCGGCCCTGCACCCTGCCAAGGGCGCGGCGGCGTTCGCCTGCGGAGAGCTGGTGATGCAGCGGCTGCGCGAACACGGCCCCACGCCCTCGCAGATCCTGACGCCGGCGGCGTTTGCCAACGCGGCGCGTGCGGTGTCGGCCACCGCCGGTTCCACCAACGCCGCGCTGCACTTGCTGGCCATCGCCCACGAGGCGGGCGTGGAATTCTCGCTGGAAGACTTCGAACAGGCCGCACGCACGCCGGTGATCGCCGACCTCAAGCCCGGCGGCCGCTACACCGCCGCCGAGATGTTCGAGATGGGCGGGGCCGCGCTGGTGGCCCACGAGTTGCGTGCGGCCGGCCTGCTGCTGGATGGAGCGACGGTAACCGGCCGCACGCTGTTCCAAGAGCTCGACGCCGCGCCCGCGGCCCCGGCCCAGGACTGCGTGCGCTCCATCGCGAACCCACTCAAGCCGCGCGGCGGCTATTCCATCCTCTACGGCGACCTGGCCCCGGAAGGCTGCATCGTCAAGCTGGCCGGCCACGGCCGCGAACACTTCGAGGGCCCGGCGCGCGTGTTCGATTCCGAGGACGCCGCGTTCGCCGCCGTGCAGGCGCGCGCCATCCAGGCCGGCGACGTGGTGGTGATCCGCTTCGAAGGCCCGGCCGGCGGCCCCGGCATGCGCGAAATGCTGGCCGTCACCGCGGCGCTGGTAGGCCAGGGCCTGGGCAATGACGTAGCCCTGGTCACCGACGGCCGCTTCTCCGGCGCCACCCACGGTTTCATGGTGGGACACGTGTCGCCCGAAGCCGCGCACGGCGGCCCCATCGCCCGCCTGCGCGAAGGCGACCGCGTGCGCATCGACGTGGCCACGCGCCGCATTGACGTACACGCCGACCTGGCGACCCGCGAACCGGCGCGCATCGCCCCGCGCGTCACCGGCGGCGCGCTGGCCAAGTACGCCCTGCAGGTGGGCTCGGCCTCGCAAGGCGCCGTCACCAGCCCGGCCCCCGCACCGCGCGCCGTCGCCATCCCGGTGCGCCTGATCGCCTCCGAAACCACCGCTTGAATCCTCTCCAACCTCTCACTCAAACCCAAGGACCGCCGCCATGACCACGACCCCCGCTAACTCTCCTCGCCCCCGCATCGCCGTCGTCGGCTACGGCAGCCAGGGCCGCGCGCACGCGCTGAACCTGCGCGAGTCCGGCTTCGAAGTCACCGTCGGCCTGCGCCCGGGCGGCCCCACTGAGGCCAAGGCCCAGGCCGATGGCTTCACGGTGAAGACGCCGGCTGAAGCGGTGGCCGGCGCGGAACTTGTTGCCGTGCTGACTCCGGACATGGTGCAGCCGCGCCTGTACCGCGAAGCCATCGAGCCCTACATCGCGAAGGGCGCCTGCCTGCTGTTCGCGCACGGCTTCAACGTGCACTACGGCCAGATCGCCCCGCGCGCCGACCTGGACGTGATCCTGGTGGCGCCCAAGGGCCCGGGCGCGCTGGTGCGCCGCGAGTATGAAATTGGCCGCGGCGTACCCTGCGTCTACGCCGTGCAGCAGGACACCAGCGGCCGCGCCGAAGCCCTTGCCCTGGCTTATGCCGCCGGCCTTGGCGGCGCGCGCGCCAACGTCATCAAGACCACCTTCAAGGAAGAAACCGAAACCGACCTGTTCGGCGAGCAGGCGGTGCTGTGTGGCGGCGCCACGAAATTGGTCCAAGCCGGCTGGGAAACGCTGGTCGAGGCCGGCTACCAGCCCGAAGTGGCCTACTACGAGTGCCTGCACGAACTGAAGCTGATCGTCGACCTGCTGTACGAAGGCGGCATCACCCGCATGCACGAGTTCATCAGCGAAACCGCCCAGTACGGCGCGC
>JANNQY010000100.1:0-4594 GCA_031400995.1 Lysobacteraceae bacterium | reverse complement strand
GGCTCGAGCACCGCCTGTTCGTTGGGCGTGGCTGCGTCGGCGTCCATCAGCGTGACGGAAAGCGCGCCCAGGTCGTTGAGCGCGTTCTCCACGCGGTGTTCGTCGTCGGCGCGGCAGCGTAGGGAGAGTTCGAGGAAGGGCATGGCTCAACCCAACCCGATGGCTTTTTCCTTCCGCTCCGCCAGCCGCTTCTCCAGGTAATGGATATTGGTGCCCCCCTGCTGGAAACCAATATCGGCCATGATCCGGCTCTGAAGCGGCACATTCGTCTTGATGCCATCCACCACCATCTCGCTCAGCGCCACGCGCATGCGGGCGATGGCCTGGGCGCGGGTGGCGCCGTGGACGATCAGCTTGCCGATCATCGAGTCGTAGTTCGGCGGGACTTTGTAGCCTTCGTAGATGTGCGAATCCACCCGCACGCCGGGACCGCCGGGGGCGTGGAAATGTCGGATCAGGCCGGGACTGGGCAGAAAGGTCTCCGGGTCCTCGGCGTTGATGCGGCACTCGATGGCGTGGCCGCGCATCACGATGTCGGCCTGCTTGAGGCTCAGCTTCTGGCCGCTGGCGATCAGCAGCTGCTCGCGCACCAGGTCGACGCCCGTGACCATTTCGGTGACCGGGTGCTCCACCTGGTTGCGGGTGTTCATTTCGATGAAGTAGAAGCGGCCGTCTTCGAACAGGAACTCGAAGGTGCAGGCGCCGCGGTAGCCGATGCGTACGCAGGCTTCGGTGCAGATGCTGCCGATCTCGTCGCGCTGGGCCTGGGTGATGCCGGGTGCCGGGGCCTCTTCCACCACCTTCTGGTGCCGACGCTGCATGGAGCAGTCGCGCTCGCCTAGGTGGATGGCGTTGCCCTGGCCGTCGGACAGCACCTGGATCTCCACGTGGCGCGGGTTCTCCAGGAATTTCTCCATGTAGACCACGTCGTTGCTGAAAGCGGCCTTGGCTTCCTGCTTGGTCGCCGCGATGGCGCCCAGCAGCGCGGCTTCGGTGTGCACCACGCGCATGCCGCGGCCGCCGCCGCCGCCGGCGGCCTTGATGATCACCGGGTAGCCGATGTCCTTGCCGAACTTCAGGCACACCGCCTCGTCGTCGGGCAGCGGGCCGCCGGAGCCGGGCACGCAGGGCACGCCGGCCTCCTTCATGGCGCGGATGGCCTCCACCTTGTCGCCCATCATGCGGATCACCTTGGCGGTGGGGCCGATGAAGACGAAGCCGGATTTCTCCACCCGTTCGGCAAAGTCGGCGTTCTCGCTGAGGAAGCCGTAGCCCGGATGGATGCCCTGGGCGTCGGTGACTTCCGCGGCGGCGATGATGGCCGGGATGTTGAGGTAGCTGTCGGCCGAAGGCGCCGGGCCGATGCACACCGACTCGTCGGCCATGGCCACGTGCTTTAGGTTGCGGTCCACCGTGGAGTGCACCGCCACGGTCTTGATGCCCAGGGCGTGGCAGGCGCGCAGGATGCGCAGCGCGATCTCGCCGCGGTTGGCGATGACGATTTTCTCGAGCATGGGCGGGGCCTTCAGCTGATGACGAACATGGGCTCGTCGAATTCGATCGGCTGGCCATTCTTCACCAGGACCGCGCGCACCGTGCCGGACACATCGGCCTCGATGGGATTGAACATTTTCATCGCCTCGATGATGCCCAGCGTGTCGCCGGCCTTCACCGTCTGGCCCACCTTCACGAACGCCGGCTTGTCGGGGCTGGAGGATTCGTAATAGGTGCCCACCATGGGCGAGCGCACGGTGTGGCCCTCGGGCAGCTCCTTGGTGGATTTACCCACCGCCTCAGGCGACATCGCGGGCGCTGGGGCGGGCGCCGCGGCCGAACGCGCTGGTTCGGCATAGGCCACGGGGGCCGGCGCGGCAGTCATCACGGTGCCGCGCGGAACCCGCGCCAGGCGCACGGACTCCTCGCCTTCCTTGATTTCGATTTCCGCGAGGTTGGATTCCTCGAGCAGGTCGATGAGTTTCTTGATCTTGCGAAGGTCCATGCCGGCCTCGTCTTGGTTTGTCAGGGGGAAGGGTGGCGCCGCGTCCCGGAAGCCGGCGCGGCGGTGGGGTCAGGGTGCGGCCAGCCGCTTGATCGCAGCTTCCAAGGCATAGCTGTAGCTGTCGGCGCCGAAGCCGCTGATCACGCCGAGCGCCAGGCTGGAGAAATAGCTGTGCTGGCGGAAGGGCTCGCGGGCGTGCGGGTTGGACAGGTGCACTTCGATGAAGGGCAGCGCCACCGCGGCCAGCGCGTCGCGCAGGGCTACGCTGGTGTGGGTGTAGGCGGCCGGATTGATCAGGATGAAGGCGGTGCCGTCGCGGCGGGCGGCCTGCACCCGATCCACTAGTGAGTGCTCGGCGTTGGACTGGAAGCTCTCCAGCGCGTGGCCGGCGGCCAGGGCGCCGGCGGCCAGGGCGCCATCAATCTGGGCCAGCGTGGCGTGGCCGTAAATGCCCGGCTCGCGTTCGCCCAGCAGGTTGAGGTTGGGGCCGTGCAGTACCAGGATCTTCGCCACGCCAGCCTCCTCAAGGGAGGCACAGTCTGCCGTCATGCGCGGCCGGGTGTCTAGACGATACCCGCGAATTACCGGATTTTAACGGGCGTTTGAATTCGCCTGCGGCTCATTGGCCGGCGAAATCCTGCACCGCGGCGGCGCTGGAGAAGGCGCCGTAGTGGGTTTTCAGCAGCCGGCCCTCAGCGTCCACCAGGGCCGTGTAGGGCAGCACGCCGCGGGCATTGCCCAACTGAACCGAGCTGTCGCCGGGGCCGGGGGCCTCCAGCAGCAGGGGGAAGCTGACCGACACCTCGCGGGCGAAGCGTAGCGCATCGCTGCGGTTATCCAGCGCGATACCGATCACTTGCACGCCGTTGGCGCCCTGTTCGGCGGCGTAGGCGTCCAAGGCCGGCATTTCCTCGCGGCAGGGCCCGCACCAGCTGGCCCAGTAGTTGATCAGGCGCGGGCGGCCGGGGCCGGAAATGCGCATCAGCGCACCCGACTCAAGCTCGGGCAGGGCGATCAGCGGCAGGAACTCGCCAGTGCCGGCCACGGTGAGGCCGGGCGGCTGCGGCTGTTCGGCGCCCAGGAACACGCGCTTGCCCAGCCACAGGCCCAGCGCGGCGCTCACCGCGGCCAGCACGGCGATGGCGCCCCAGGTGAGCAGGGCCTCGCGCTTCATCTCAGGGCGCCGCGGCGGCCAGGGCGTCTCCAACCACGGACAGCGTCAGCACCGTGGGCAGCACCACCGGCTCGCCCTGGGCGGGATACACGACGTAAAGCGGCACGCCCACGGCGCCGTGGGATTCCAGGAAAGCGGTGATCGCGGGGTCCACGTCGGTCCAGTCGCCTTTCATGTAGACCGCGCCGGCGGCGTCCATGGCCTCGCGGAAACCGTCCTGCGACAGCACGGTTTTTTCATTGGCCTTGCAGGTGACGCACCAGTCGGCGGTCATGTTCACGAACACCGGGCGGCCGTCGCGGCGCAGCTGCGCCAGTGCGTCGGCAGAATAGGGCACCACGCCTTTTTCCGCGGACGCCGCGCGATCGGGCGTTGGCATGCGCTGCACCACCACCACTGGCCACAGCGCCGCCAACACCAGCGCGCCAGCCAATACCCGCGGCAGAAGGCGGCCACTCCAGCGCGCTTTTTCCCACCACCATAGACCCAGCGCCATTAGCACCGCGCCTACCAGTACCACCGCAATGGCGTCGGCGCCGCGCTGCTTGGCCAGCACCCACAGCAGCCACACCGCCGTGAGGTACATCGGGAAGGCCAGCACCTGCTTCAGCGTGTCCATCCAGGCGCCGGGCTTGGGCAGGCGCGCTGCCAGCCCGGGCACGAAACCAATCAGCAGGAAGGGCAGGGCCAGGCCCAGTCCCAATGCCAGGAACACCGCCATCGCCGCCGCCGGCGAGGCTGCGAACGCAAACGCCAGCGCCGTGCCCATGAACGGCGCGGTGCACGGGCTGGCCACCACCACCGCCAGCACGCCGGTGAAGAAGTCGCCGGCAGGGCCGGATTTTTCGGTGAGTTTCTGGCCGCTGCCGGCCAGCGAGGCGCCGAAGCTGACCACGCCCGACAGCGACAGGCCGATGGCCACCATCACCAGCGCCAGCGCCGCCACCACGCCCGGCTGCTGCAGCTGGAAGCCCCAGCCCAGGGCGAGCCCGGCCTGGCGCAGCGCCAGTGCCAGCGCGCCCACCGCGGCGAAGCTGGCCATCACGCCGGCCGTGTACCACAGCGCCTGTTTGTGGGCGCTGCTGGGCTCGGCCTGCGCCAGCGACAGCGCCTTGAGCGACAGCACCGGCAGCACGCAGGGCATCAGGTTCAGCACCACGCCGCCGCCCAAGGCCAGCAGCAGGGCCAGCCACAGCGCCGTGGCGGCGCGCGCGGGCGGAGTTTCGCGCGGCGCCGGATCGCTGATGGCGCCGGCGGGCAAAAGCAGCTCCACCGTGCGGGTCATCGGCGGGTAGCAGATGCCGTCGGTCTGGCAGCCTTGGAAGGTAACCGTTAGCGTGGCCGGCATCGCGCTGGCCTGGGTGCGAATGAGCGGCAGCGGCACGTCGATGGCTTCGAAGAACACCTGCACATCGCCGAAG
>JANNQY010000099.1:0-3974 GCA_031400995.1 Lysobacteraceae bacterium | reverse complement strand
GTATCGCTGCCGCCCACGCCGATGACCTGAATGTTAGGCGGCCGATTCTTGTTGAGTTCCAGTTGATTGATGGTGGCGTTGAAGCGGTCGTCGTGGGCGCGGAGCGCCACCAGGACCACCGTGGTGGAGATAACGGCGAAGGCAACCTGCTGGGTGCCGCGCTGGGCCGCCAGCAGCGACGGCTCGCCCAGGTCAGCGCGCCGCTGCACGTTCTCGAGCACTACGATGGCGTCGTCCACCACCAGCCCGATGCAAAGCACGAGGGCCAGGAGGGTGAGCAAGTTGAGCGTGTAGCCGAACGCCCACAGCACGATGAACACCGTGACCAGGCAGACCGGCACCGTGACTGCGGGGATCAGGGCGGCGCGGAAACTCCCGAGGAACAGATAGATGACCAACAGCACGAGCGCCACCGCTTCAATCAGCGTCATGTAGACCCGGTTCACGGAATCCTGCACGAACACCGTGTTGTCGAACGCAACCACGATGTTGGTACCTTCAGGCAGCGTTGCCTGGATGGCCGGCAGCGCCTCGCGCACGGCGCGGGATACTTCGAGGCTGTTCGCCGTGGAGGTCTTGATGACCCCCAGGCCGATGTTGGGCTGGCCATTGCCCCGGTAGTAGGACCGGCGGTCGGCTGAGGCGCGCTCCACCCTGGCCACGTCGCCCAGGCGCACCAGATAGCCGTCGCTGCCCTTGGCCAAGGTCATGCCGGAGAAATCGGCGGCATCCTGGTAGCCGCGCATTACCCGCAGGGTGAAGTCCCGATCCGTGGACTCCAGACTGCCGGCCGGCAGCTCGACGTTTTCGCGGCGGAGCGCCTGCTCTACGTCGTTCACGGTGAGGCCGCGCGCGGCAAGCGCCGCTCGGTCGAGCCAGATGCGCATGGAATAACGCTGTTCGCCGCCCACCTGGATCTGGGCGACGCCGTCTATGCTCGACAGCCGGTCGACCACGTAGCGGTTGGCGTAATCGCTCAGCGCCAGCGCATCCATGTCCGAGTCGAGATTCAGCCAGATCAAGGTCTCGGCGTCGCTCTCGGTCTTTTCGATCTCGGGCGGCAGCGCTTCCTCGGGCAGTCGGTCCAACACCCGGCTAACGGCATCGCGCACGTCGTTGGTGGCGGCCTCGATGTCGCGCGCCAGCGTGAACTCGATGGTGACGCTGCCCTCGCCGGCGCGGCTGCGCGACTCGATGGTCTGGATGCCTTCGATGCCGCTGACCGCGTCCTCGAGCACCTGGGTGATGCGGGTTTCCACCACGGCTGCCGAGGCACCCGGGTAGGCCACCTCTACTGAAACCACCGGCGGATCGATCTTGGGCAGTTCGCGCAAGGTGAGCCGGGTGAAGGCGATCACGCCCAGCACCACCAGCATCAGGCTCATCACTGCGGCGAAAACCGGACGCTTGATGGACAGATCAGAAAGAATCATCGGCTTTTCTCATCCCGGCGTCGGTCAGCTGTCAGCCGGCGGCGTGACGGCTTCAGGCTTGGCCGCCTCGACGACGCGCGCGCCAGAGCGCAGCTTGCCGGCGCCATCCACCACGATACGGTCTCCCGCGGCCAGACCCGTCACAACCTCGACTTCGCCGCCGCGACGCAGGCCCAGTTGAACGGTCACCTGCTCGACCGCGCCTTCCTCGAGCACCCGGAAGACGTGGGAGCTGCGGCCGACCTGCATCACCGCGATCTCGGGCACCACCAGCGCCTGGCGTTCGGGCTGGAGCACGTTCAGCGTCAGCAACATACCGGGGCGCAACAGGCGCTCAGGGTTGGGTATCTCGGCGCGGACCGTCACGGCGCGGGTGACGGGGTCGATGCGCGAATCCACGGCGGTGACGCGCCCGGTGAATTCGCGACCCGGATACGCGCGACTCAGCGCGGCAACGGCCTGGCCGGCCGAAAGCGCCGCGAGGTAGGACTCCGGAACCGCGAAATCGAGCTTCATGACCGAGACATCGTCCAGGCTGGCGATGGTCGTGCCTGGCGACACCAGCGTGCCGGGGCTGACCTGGCGGAACCCCAGCACGCCGGCGAAGGGCGCCGTGATCACCCGGTCCGACAGGCGCGCACGGGTTGCGTCGAGCCGCGCGCGCGCCGAATCCACCGTGGCCCGCTGGGTGTCGAGCTGGCTGGCGGGAATGAGCTTTTTCTCGATGAGCAGCTGCTGCCGCTCATATTGCTGCTGCGCCTCGCGGTAAGACGCCGCTGCTTCAGCCAGGCCCGCCACTTCGGCACGCCCCGAAAGATCGACCAGCACGTCGCCGGCCTCGACCAGATCGCCATCCTGGAAGTTCACCCGCACCACGGTCTCGGTGACCTTGGCGGTGACCATGACCGACTCGTTGGCGCGTGCCGTGCCCAGCGCCTCAATGGTGTCGCTCCAGGGCTTGCTGGCTACGAGTGCTGTGTTGACGCTGGTGGGCGGCGCGCGCCCGGCAGCCGGCGGTTCGGCGCGGCAGCCCACGAGCAGCAGCAAACAGGCCAAAACAGCGGCAGAGTGGCGCACGGTCGGGCCCATCGAAACACTCCTGCTCAAAAAGCGCTGCCGGCGAAACCAAACGCCAACCCGTTATTGTACGGCCGGCCTGTCACGGTGGCGTAGACGAGCGCGCTTCGTGCAGCCTCCTCTGGACGGCAGGGCCACGCGCGCCGAAACGCCCCGACGTACAGAAAAACGCCGGCCAGGGGCCGGCGTCGTCCCGCGTCCCGGTGGTCAGGATCAGCCGCCCTTGCCCCACTTGCCCAGCGCCGCCAAGCCATTGGCCTTGGCGCGGGCGTGCACGGTCTGCTGGGCGCTGGCGACGTTGCCCACCAGGTCCTTGGACCAGATCTTCAGCGCCGCCGACTGCATGGCGCGGCCGTAGCTGAAGCTAAGCGGCCAGGGCGTGGCGCCCATCTGGTTCATGGCGTTGAGGTGCGCGGTGGCGTCCTCGTCGCTCTGGCCACCGGACAGGAACACGATGCCCGGCAGGGTGGCCGGCACCGCGGACTTCAGGCAGCGCAGGGTCATCTCGGCCACTTCGTCCATGCTGGCCTGGTCCGGGCAGTCCTTGCCCGACACCACCATGCTGGCCTTGAGGATGGTGCCCTCGAGCATGATGTTGTGCTCGTACAGGGCGCCAAACAGCGAACGCAGCGTCACTTCGGTGATCTCGTAGCAGGTGTCGATGTCGTGCTCGCCGTCCATCAGCACTTCGGGCTCCACCATCGGCACGATGCCGGCTTCCTGGCACAGCGCGGCATAGCGGGCCAGGGCGTGGCAGTTGGCCTCGATGCAGGTGCCCGACGGGGAGTCTTCGCCGATGGTGATCACGGCGCGCCATTTGGCGAAGCGGGCGCCCAGCTTGGCGTATTCCTTCAGGCGGTCGCGCAGGCCGTCCAGGCCTTCGGTAACCAGCTCACCGGGGAAACCAGCCAGGGCCATGGCGCCCTTGTCCACCTTGATGCCGGGCAGGATGCCGTTGTCCATCATCAGCTTGGTGAACGGCACGCCGGCCTTGGTGCTCTGGCGCAGGGTTTCGTCGTACAGGATGGCGCCGGAAATGTAGTCGCCCAGCTTGGGCGTGCTCAGCAGCATCTCGCGGTAGGCGCGGCGGTTGTCCTCGGTGCATTCGATGCCGACGCCGTCGAAGCGCTTCTTGATGGTCGCGTTGGACTCATCAATGGCGATGATGCCCTTGCCCGGGGCCACCATGGCCTGTGCGGTTGCGGCGAGTTGGTCGATGCTCATGGGGGTTCCCGCTGGGTTGGAAGGGGTGGGATTATAGCCCATGCCCTGCCCGGCTCTTGGGCGTGCGCTTTGCGCACGACATGGGGTTTCGCGGCGAGCGCCGTCCCCTGCACAGGGGGATGGCTGCCCGGCGTCTTGCTAAGCGCCATCCATGGCAGCAAACGCCGGCCGCTACGGGCCTCCTGCCCATCGCTTCAGCCAATCCCCCTGCGCATGGGCCGGGGGGGCGGGGGGGGGGGG
>JANNQY010000098.1:0-2988 GCA_031400995.1 Lysobacteraceae bacterium | reverse complement strand
CCGCGCACATCGACGCCAAGGCGCTGGGCGCGGACTTCATGGCCAGCCAAGGCTGGCGCGCCCGTGGCCGCCCGTTCTGGACCGAAAAGCTGCCTGCGAACGTCCTGCTGGCGGGATTCATCGCCCGCGCCCTGCCCCACGCGCGCTTCGTGCATATGCGCCGGCCGGCGATGGACGTGTGCTTCTCCAATCTGCGAATGCTCTATGGCCGCATCTGCGCCTATTCCTACGACCAGCATGAGTTGGCCGAGTACTACCGCAGCTACGTGGCGCTCACCGAACACTGGCGCCAGGTGCTCGGCGATCGCTGGCTGGACGTTGACCACGCGGATCTTGTGGCCGCGCCCGAAGCGACGATGCGTCGGGTGCTGGCGCACTGCGGCTTGCCCTTCGATTCGGCGGTACTGGCGGTGAGCGATCGCACCGGCGCGGTATCCACCGCAAGCGCTACGCAAGTGCGCCAAGGCATCCGGAAATCTGACGTGCCGGCGTGGTGGCCTTATCGGGATACGCTGCGGCCGTTGGCCGAGGCGCTGGGCGTCAACAGCGAATGATCGAGCGTTGTCCGCGCGCGGAGTCCTCGAGTCACTTCTGCGACGGATCCAGCCGGAAGCGCAGCTCGCGCGTCACTTCCACCGGCACCGGCGTGGTCTCGAAGCGCCAGCGGCTGGCGGCGGCCAGGGCCGCCTGGTCAAACAAGCCAGGCGAGGTGGTGGCGACCACCCGCGGCGAGGCGACGCTGCCGTCCGGCTGGATGGTGAACGCAACCGTGACGTCGCCCTCGATTTTGCGGCGCAGGGCGCTGAACGGATAGCGCGGCGCGGGAGCGCTGATCAGGGCGGGAGTCGCACGGGAGCGGGTGGCAACCGGGTCGGGGGCCGCCGGGGTCGCTTGAGCAGGCGCGGTCACGGGAGCCGGTTCAGGCACCACCGCGGCTGCCTCGGCCAGGGCCGGTGGCGGCGGCGTCGGCGTCGCCGGAGCGATCGCAGGCCCCGTAGCCGTCGGCGGAGCCCCCGCAGGCGTCGTCGGAACCCCCGCAGGAACGGCCACCGCCGCAATCTCTGCTTCCCGCTGCGCCTCCAGTGCCCGCTGTTTCTCCGCCTCGGCCTCGGCAATGGTCCGTTCGGCGAACGCGGCCTCTGCGTTGGCTACTTGGGTTTTGAGTCTGGCGAGCGAGGGCGCACTGGCGTCGATGCGTTCGATCAACGCCAGCAGTCTTTCCGCCTCGGGCAGGTCGTTCCGGGCAACGGCCTGTTCGGAGCCGATCACGGCATAGGGCAGCAGTTCAAGCAGCGCCGTTTCTAGCGCCGGGTCGGGGCCGGCGGCATCGCGAAGGGCGAGGAAGTGTTCAATGGCGCTGTCTCCGGCCGGGGCATAGATGCGCTGGTCGGCAAGCGCGCGTTCGGCCAACTCGCGGCGATCCGCCGGCTTGGCGGGAGCAGGCGCCTCGGAAGCGACCGCCGGCGCGGGTGATCCCGCGGGGTCGGTCGATTCGGCGCAGCCGCCAAGCAAGATCAGGGCGGTCAGCATCAAAAGACCCAATCGCAGGTGGCCGGACATGGAGGCTATTTCCGTGGGCAAGGTCAAGTATCGTAGCCACGGCGTATGACGGGATTGCGGCAGTCCTCAGGAGTAGCTCTCCCACAACCGGAGGCCAGCAAAATCGTGATGCGGGTCTCACTACCAGGGTATCGGCTTCCCCTGGAAGTCAAAAAAGCGGCCGTTGTCGTCCGCGCCCAGGCCCTCGATCACCGCGATCAGTCCGGCGACGCTTTGCTCCGGCGTGTAGGTGGCCTGCTCGCCACCCATGTCGGTGCGAACCCAGCCCGGATGCAGCACCACGCTGCGGAAGCCTTCCTTGCCCAGCTCCACGCTCAAGCTGCGGTTGATCTGGTTCAACGCCGCCTTGCTGGAGCGATAGGCGTACCACTCGCCGGTGGACTTCTCGATGCTGCCCAGCTGCGAGGACATGTTGACGATCAGCTTGCCCTTGCCGGCGCGCAGGTTCGGCAGCAGCGCCTGCGCCATGCGCAGCGGGCCGAGCGTGTTCACGGCGAAGGTCTGCTCCATCATCGCGAAATCAACTTTGTCTATGGCGGTGTCGCTGCGGTCGAAGAAGCCGGCGTTGTTGACCAGAATGTCGATGGGCACGCCCTTAAGGCGCTCGGCCAAAGCGGCCACGCTGGCGCCGTCGGTGACGTCCAGGGCTTCCACGCGGTCGCTGACCTTGGCCAGCTCGGCGGCATCGCCCGGGTCACGCGCGGTGCCGATGACGCGGTAGCCCTTGGCGTGGAACTGCCGCGCGTACTCCAGGCCGATGCCGCGATTGGCGCCGGTGATGAGTACGGTGAGGGGCTCTTGGGCTTGGGCCACGCCCGAGACCGCCGCGCAGCTCAGGAGGATGGGAAGCAGGATGTTGTGCATGGCGGCTCCGGTGGATTTCGCAACCAAAGGGCGGACCAAGAGTGGCGGGATGCCGGTGTTTTACTACGGCGAAGGTGATGGTGGGCCCACCAGGACTCGAACCTGGAACCGAGGGATTATGAGTCCCGCGCTCTAACCATTGAGCTATAGGCCCGGCATTGGGGGAATGGTAATGCGAAACGGCCGCTTTCGCGGCCGGTTCGTTTGGAGCATCGGGACTGAAGTCCCTCCTACAAGAGCCTCTGCCACAGGAGTCACTGCCGCAAGGGCGGGGATTATTCGAGGTCGAGGAAGGAGCGCAGCTGTTCGGAGCGGGTGGGGTGGCGCAGCTTGCGCAGGGCCTTGGCCTCTATCTGGCGGATGCGCTCGCGGGTGACGTCGAACTGCTTGCCCACTTCCTCGAGGGTGTGGTCGGTGTTCATGTCGATGCCGAAGCGCATGCGCAGCACCTTGGCCTCGCGCGGCGTCAGGCCGGCCAGCACGTCGCGCACGGTTTCCATCAGGCCCAGGTTGGTGGTGGCCTCGATCGGGGACTCGATGCTGGTGTCCTCGATGAAATCGCCC
>JANNQY010000097.1:0-6494 GCA_031400995.1 Lysobacteraceae bacterium | reverse complement strand
GCCGTCCTCGAGCGTGATGATGAGCGCGGCGCGGTAGTGCTCGCTCACGTAGGCCTTGTAGAGGTTGGTTTTGTCGAAATAGCCCGGCGCCAGCTTCCGTCCGAAGCCCGATTCGATCAGGGTCTTGAGCCGCTTGAGGTCGAGTTTTTTCCACGACGTGACGGTGAGCACCTTCTCACCGCGCCGCACCAGGGTGCCCGAGCCGCGGTGGGTGAACAGCTCTTTCGCCAGCTGGTCCGGGCGCGTGATGGACACCGAGCTCGAAGGCGGCAGCTCCATCAGCAGGTCGTGGATCTGTTCGATCTTCACCCGCATCCCGGAGTGCAGCCAGGGCTGGCGCAGCAGCTCGGCGTACTCGGTGCTCAGGTTGATCGAATCAATCACCTCGCCCTCGCCATCCAGCAGGCCGCCGGTGCCGGTGAGGAAGATGATCTTGTAGGGCTGTAGGGTTTTGACGAGTTCGTTGGCGGCCCAGTCGGCGTTGACGTTGAGTATCTGGCCACCGGCGGTTTCGCCCAGCGACGCAATCACAGGGATGGAGCCCACCTTGATGGCGGCCTGGATGCTGGCCACGTGCACGGCGTCCACTTTGCCCACCAGCCCGTACTTGCGCTTGTTCAGGAAATCGCACTCGAACACGCCCGAGGTAATGGAGGTTGCGCGCACGCCCTGGCCCTGCAGCGCTTCCACCAGGCGCAGGTTTTCCTGCTGCGACACCTGGCGCACGATGGCCAGGCCGGCGGCATCGGTCACGCGCAGGCCGTCCACGGTTTTCTTCTCCATCTTCGCCGCCTTCATGCGCTCGTCCACCTGCGGGCCGGCGCCGTGGATCACGATCGGCGTCAGGCCCACCTGCTGCAGGAAGGACAGCGACGACACCAGAGCATCCAGGTCGTCGCGCAGGATGGCACCGCCCACCTTCACCACCGCGAAGCGCTCGGCGTCGAGCTGGCTGAAGCGCTTGAGGTACTGCTGGATTTCCTTGGCGCTGGCCATGTTGGACAGCAGCTTGACGATAGTGGTGCGCATCTCGGTCATGGTGGGCTCAGGCGTCCAGCAGTCGTTGGTAGTGGGTGGTGACGGAAGCGAGCTGGTCGAGCGCGACCCACTCGTCGGCGGTGTGGGCCTGGGCGATGTGGCCCGGGCCGAAGACGAAAGCGGTGAGCCCGGCCTGCGAGAACAGCGAGGCTTCGGTCCAGAAATCCACGGCGTTGCCGATGGGCAGGCCCAGTTCGTCGGCCAAGTCACGCGCAGCTAGGCGGCGCTCCTCGGCGCGCGCCACGTCGCCCGAGGGCAGCGAGGGGCCGCTGAAGGTTTCTTCGTAGGTTTCCAGCATGCCGGCCGGTGCGAAGCCGCGCAGCTGTTCGTGCAGCGCGGCCGGCGACTGCGATGGCAGCGGCCGGAAGCCAAAGCGCAGCTCGGCACTGGGCGCGATCATGTTGGCCTTGATGCCGCCCTCCACCCGCCCGATGTTGAAGCGCAGGCCGGTGAGGCCACCGAAGCGCAGGTGGTCCTGCGCTTCGACGAAGTCCATGGCACGGCCGCCCCAGCGGATAGCGGCGTGCAGCGCGCTCTCAACGCGCGCCTGCTGGCCCGAAGAATGGCCGGCCTGGCCGCGGAACTTCACCAGCACCGAACTGATGCCGCGGTGCGCCAGCACCGCCTCGCCCATCGTCGGCTCCGCCACGATGGCTTCCTCGAAGCCGTGCTTGCTGGCCAGGAAAGCCGCGATGCAGCGCGCGTCGTTGGCCTCTTCATCGGTGGTGAACAGGAAGGCCGCATCGCCCGTGGTCACCCGTGCGGCGGCCACCAGGCACGCCGCGGCGCCCTTGATGTCGCAGGCGCCCAGCGCAATCGCGCGGTCGGCGGTGACGCGCAGCACGTGCGGGTCGGCGCTCCAGGCCGGCGAGCTGGGCACGGTGTCCATGTGCACGTTGAACACTCGCTTGGGCGTGCCGCGTACGGCCAACATCGACACCGCCCCTGCGCCATGGTCGGTGACGGTGATGGCGAAGCCCGGCAACTGCGCGCGCAGATAGTCGAAGATTCCGCCCGTGCCAATGTCGCGCGGCGGGTTGCGGGTGTCGAACGACACCAACTTTTCGAGGTGGACCAGCACATCCTGCAGCATTGTCGCTTCCTGCTTTATTTATGGAAGGGCGTGCTTGTAGCAAACCTCTTCTTGTAGGAGGGACTTCAGTCCCGATGCTCTTGGCTCAAGGGCATCGGGACTGAAGTCCCTCCTACAACAGGGCCTTGTTACATCACGTCTCGCCAGCTAGTTAGGTCTTGCGGTTGATTTCGGCCCAGAGCGTGCTGCTCATGCCGTAGAGGAGGATGAAACCTTCGGCTTCGGCCACGCCCCAATCGGCGCTCTGGGCATAGGTCGCCCCCTTGGCGTTGAGCAGGTGCGGCGAGCGCACGGCCACGGCGTCCACGCGGGCGCCCTGGGTTTCGATCACTACCTCGCCGTTGACGCAGGCCTGGCTTGAGCGCAGGAAGGCCTCGAGGTCGGTCTTGAGCGGGTCGTTGTAGAAGCCTTCGTACACCAGCTCCACCCACTTGCGGGCCACCTCGGGCTTGAAGCGGTTCTGGTGCTTGGTGAGCACGGCCTCTTCCAGCGCGCGGTGCGCGGTGAGCAGGGCGGCCAAGCCCGGGGCTTCGAAAATGATGCGGCCCTTGAGCCCGATGGTGGTGTCGCCGGTGTACATGCCGCGGCCCACGCCGTACTGGGCGAACAGGCCGTTGAGCTTGGCCAACAGCGCCGCGCCAGGCATCGCCACGCCGTCCAGCGCCACCGCTTCGCCCTGCTCGAAGCGCAGCGTCACGCGCAGGGGCGCAGAAGGCCACTCGGCGCGCGGGGCGCACCAGCCGCGGGCACCCTCGCCCGGCGCTTCCCAGCGGTCGATCTCGCCGCCGGACATGGTCAGGCCCAGCAGGTTCTCGTTGATGGTGTAGGCCTTCTGCTTGGCGCGCACTTCGAAACCGCGCTCCTCCAGGTAGGCCTGCTCGTAGGCGCGGGTCTGGGTGTGCTCCTTCTGGATCTCGCGGATCGGCGCCACGATCTCGTAGTCGCCCGCCGCCTTCACCGCCAGGTCGAAGCGCACCTGGTCGTTGCCCATGCCGGTGCAGCCGTGGCCGATGGCGCGGGTGCCGACCTCGGCCGCGCGCTTGAGCGCCGCGTCCACGATGAGGTAGCGGTCCGACACCAGCAGCGGGTACTGGCTCTGGTAGCCCTCGCCCGCCATCACGAAGGGCTTCACGAAGCCGTCCCAAATGGCCGGGCCGCCGTCCACGGTGACGTGGCTGGCGGCGCCCAGCTCCGCCGCGCGTGCCTCGATATACGCGCGCTCCTCGGCATCCACGCCGCCGGTGTCGGCGAACACGGTGTGCACCGCCCAGCCGCGTTCCTGCAGCCACGGAATGCAGAAGCTGGTGTCGAGGCCGCCGGAGAAGGCGAGGACGATGTCTTTCTTGTCGGTCATGTCGGCGGATTCCTGGGATTACTGATTGGCGAGTGCAGCCATGATCGCCTTCTGCACGTGCAGGCGGTTCTCGGCTTCTTCGATGGCGATGCAGTAAGGCGCGTCCATCACGCCGTCGGTTGCCTTGACGTTGCGGCGCAGCGGCAGGCAGTGGCTGAACACGCCGTTGTTGGTGAGGGCCATCTTGGCCTCGTCCACCATGAAGTGCTTATGCGCCTCGCGGATGGGCTTCTCGGCATCCCAGCGCCCGAAGTACGGCAGCGCGCCCCAGCTCTTGGCGTACACCACGTCGGCGCCGGCGTAGGCCTGCGCGGGGTCGTGGCTGATGCGCAGCGAGCCGCCGCTTTCGGCCACGTTGTCTGCGGCCCAGCCCATGTAGCGCTCATCGAGCACGTACTCGGGCGTGGGGCACAGCAGGGTCACGTCCATGCCCATGCGGGTGGCGATGGTGAGCGCAGAGTTGGCCACGGCCGTGTTGAGCGGCTTGGGGTGGTAGGTCCAGGTGAGCACAAATTTCTTGCCGCGCAGGTCGGGCGTCTTGAAGTGCTCCTGCAGCGCCATCACGTGCGCCAACTCCTGGCAGGGGTGGGTGATGGTTTCGAGGTTGATCACCGGCACGGTGGAATACGCGGCGAAGGCCCGAAGCACGGCGTCCTCGCGGTCCACCGCCCAATCCTGGAACTTCGGAAAGGCGCGCACCGCAATCAGGTCCACGTAGCGCGACAGCACCTTCGCCACTTCGGCGATGTGCTCCTCCGCCTCCCCGTCCATCACCGTGCCCAGCTTGAACTCGATCGGCCAGGCGTCCTTGCCCGGCTGCAGCACCACGGCATGGCCGCCCAACTGGAAAGCGCCGAGCTCAAAGCTGGTGCGCGTGCGCAGCGAGGGATTGAAGAACACCAAGGCGATGGACTTGCCCTTGAGCTGGTCGCCGGCCTTGCTACGCTTGAACTGCGCGGCCTGGACCAGCAGCGCGTCCAGCTCGGGGCGGGTCCAATCCTGGGTGTTTAGGAAGTGCTTCATCGGGTGCGTGCCTGGTCAAGGGGAGCCGAAAAACAAAAAACCCAGCGCGAGGCTGGGTTTTTCCGGTGAAATGTTGATGACGTCCGGATTACCCAGCTAGCGGGGAGGGTTCCGGTCGGCGCGCACGCGAGGTCATGCCAGCGGCCATGTAGGCCGAGCTCAGGACAGTGACGTTGGCGGGGCAGCGATTCATTTCGCGGCCAGTATGCCGCCGCCGCTGGGCATCCGCAACTCAGGGCGAGCCGGCATCCGAGAGGTCGGGGGTCACCGAAACCCGGATGCGCAGGCGATTGCCCGGGTCATAGGGCAGGCGGGACAGGTACTTTTCGCCTTTGTACATGTACTCCACGTCGTAGCCCACCACTTGGCTCTGCGCGCGCTCCACGTCCACCCATTCGCAGCCGTCGGGCTGTTGGCGTTCGCGGGCGAGGCTGTTGCCAATTGCGCCGCCGGCCACGGCTCCGGCCACGGTGGCCAAGGTGCGGCCGCTTCCGTCTCCCACTTGATTGCCCAGCGCGGCGCCCACGATGGCGCCAATCACGGTGCCGCCGGCAGCCCGGCCGTCCTGGCGGTGGTCGGTCTCGCCGCAGCGCTCTTCTGGCACCACGGCGAGCACCTGTTCCACCACTTCATCGGCGCGAAGCACCTGGGCGTAGTCGTAGCTGACGTTTTCCGCAACCTCGGGGGCGCCATACGCCGGATCTTCATAGCTGTCCGGCGGATATTGGGCTGCGGCCGGAAAACTGACGGCCAGCAGCAGCGCGGGCAGGAGGCGGGTGGCAGCGGTCATTGCGGGTCTCCGTCGGGGGCAGCGCGGCGCAGGACCTCCCCAGGTCGTCCCGGGGTGAAAGCCGGAAGCGCGTGCGTTGATGCCGCAGATTCAAGCATCCAGCGCCTGAACCAAAGCCTAAGATTTTCGTTAAGCCACCACGCCGGGCTTGCTAGACTCGGGCTTTCAGCCAGCCCAGCCCCATGGAACTGCACCTCTACAACAACCTGACCCGTCAGCGGGAAGTGTTCGCGCCCCAAGACCCGCAGCGGGTCACCATGTACGTCTGCGGGCCGACGGTCTACAACTACGTGCACATCGGCAATGCCCGGCCGCCCGTGGTTTTTGGCGTACTGGCAACCCTGCTGCGGCGGCACTACGCCAAGCTGGTTTACGCCCGCAACATCACCGACGTGGATGACAAGATCAACCACGCCGCGCGCGACCTCGGCGTGCCCATCCACGCCATCACCGACCGCTACGCCGCCGCCTACCGCGACGATATGGCGCGGTTGGGCGTGGCGCCGCCGGACGTGGTGCCCTTCGCCACCGCCCACGTGCCGCAGATCATCGCCATGATCGAGCAGCTGGTCGGCTCCGGTCACGCTTACGTCGCCGAGGGCCACGTGCTGTTTTCGGTGGCCAGCTATCCTGCCTACGGCCAGCTCTCGCGCCGCGACCCTGACGAAATGCTGGCTGGCGCCCGGGTGGAAGTGGCGCCCTACAAGCGCGATCCGGGCGATTTCGTGCTCTGGAAGCCGTCCACGCCCGATCTTCCGGGCTGGGACTCGCCCTGGGGCGTGGGCCGTCCCGGCTGGCACATCGAATGCTCGGCCATGGCCGCCGCGCACCTGGGCGAGACCATCGACATCCACGGCGGCGGCGTGGACCTGCAGTTTCCGCACCACGAGAACGAAATCGCCCAGAGCACCTGCGCCCATGGCGGCCTTGTGTTTGCCAGGTTCTGGCTGCACAACGGCATGCTCAACCTGGGCGGCACCAAGATGTCCAAGTCCTTGGGCAACGTCTTCCTGGTGCACGACCTGCTGGACCTTCACCCGCCCGAAGCGCTGCGATACGCCCTGCTCTCGGCCCACTACCGGCAGCCGCTGGACTGGTCGGACGGCCTGATCGAACAGAGCGTGCGCACCCTCGATCGCCTGTACGGCACTTTGCGCGACCTCGCTGACGTCCCCGTTGCCCAAGCCCAGGTGCCC
>JANNQY010000096.1:0-2322 GCA_031400995.1 Lysobacteraceae bacterium | reverse complement strand
GGTGAGGGTAAGGCGGACCTTGCGCGCCGGGGAATCGGCCGGCAGGTCGCCGGTGCCGTAGCGGCGCTGGAAGTCGAGCAGGTCGCGCTCGCTCACGCTGAAATAGACCCACACCGGGTTGTCCGAAGACACGGTGGCCAGAAGCGTCTGGCCAGCCGTCACCAGCCCACCTTCGAATACATCCGCCGCGCCGATGCGGCCGGTGAGCGGCGAGGTGACCTCGGCGTACTCCAGCCCCAGGCTGGCGGCATCCAGGCTGGCCTTGAGCGCCTCCACCTGGGCCTGGGTTTGCTGGGCGGCCGCCACCGCGTTGTCGAACACCTGGCGGCTGATGGCGTTCTCGGCCACCAGCGGGGTGTAGCGCGAGACGTCGAGCTTGGCCCGCGTGGCCGCGGCCTGCGCGGAGGCCAGCTGCGCCTGCGCGGCGCTCACCTGCGCGCGGTACTCGCGCGGGTCGATGCTGAAGAGCCGCTGGCCCTCGGTGACCAGAGCGCCGTCCTGGAAATACTTGCCAGTGAGGATGCCGCTGACGCGGGCGCGGATCTCCACCTCGCGCGAACCCTGCACCTGGCCCACGTACTCCTTGTACGTGACGGCCTCGCGCTGGATCACCGTCATCGCCTTCACGGGCAGGGCGCGGGGGCCGGTGGGGGCATCGTCGGAGCCGCAGCCGGTGGCCAGCAGGGTGAAGAAGGACAGGGCCAGCAGCCGCTGAATTGCACGCAAACGGAGTTCGCCACGCATTGCCTTTCCCCAGCTTCGAAGTAGGGCCCGCAAGCCCATCCCCGGGCGCGAGCAGGCCTAGCCTAGCATCGCCCCGTGGCCCGCAATCACCCCTCGGAGGTCTTCAGGTCCGCCGGTAAACGCTGGCCCCCTCGGCCCGGAACTGGGCCGCCTTCTCGGCCATGCCCTGCTCCAGCGCCTCGGCCTCGTCGCTGACTCCCTGGCTGGCGGCGTAGTCGCGCACGTCCTGGGTGATCTTCATCGAGCAGAAGTGCGGGCCGCTGCGCGCCGGGATGGCCCTTGGCTATGCCGGCGGCGTGCGCGGCGATGCGATGGGCCATCAGGCCCTCGCGCACGTCCTTCTGTTTGGGCAGGCCTAGGTGTTCCTTGGGCGTGACGTAGCAAAGCATGGCGGTGCCGAACCAGCAGATCATGGCCGCGCCGATGGCCGACGTGATGTGGTCGTAGCCCGGCGCTATGGCGGTGGTCCGCGGGCCGAAGGTGTAAAACGGCGCCTCGCCGTAAATGGTCACACTTCCGAAATGTGCAAATGCAGACTCTGAGGATCGGCTCTGCCAAAACAGCGGATGGACTTTTTGACACACCGACCGCAGCCAATCGTGATCCGCCCAATGGCTGTCCGCGAGCGATCTATGGTTCTGGAGACTGCATCCGATCTGAAGATGTCCAGTCGACGACCCGAAGCTATCGGTTGACGATCACGATCGCCCGATGCACCGTCAATTTCGTGTCATCGGCGCTTCAATAATCAGGAGTGATCATGAAAATGAACAAGGTGCGTCTCTTCGCACTATCGGCCGCCATAAACTAATCCTCATCATTGATCTGCTCCAACGGGCCTATCTCAACGCTTCCGACCGGCGCGGCGTTCCAGACCTTATCAACCCACTGGTGATACTTCTCAGGATTCCAGAATTTGTCGGCGTAAAAGTCGTGCCCGCGGATGAAGATTGGCTGACCTGAGGGGCCGGGAATGATGACTGTAACGTCTTTTCTCGGACGACCGGTGAGCATCGCACGCCTTGATTGCCGCAAATGCCTTGAAAGTCTATCCCTCGCCAGTTCATCGCCAAACTCATCCATGATCGGTCGACCAACCTCAACGGCGCGCGCTTTTTCTTCCGCTGACAGCTTGCTCCAGTAATATTCTCGCAACAGCACGAATTGCGTGTATCCACGCTCTGCTGCCAGATCTGCCCAGGCATAGCCGAGACTGCGATCCATCGTTTGACCGACCCCTCTCCACGCCATTTCCGCTAGCATCGCCTGCGAGGGCTTGTCGGCGAAACGAGCTGCTTTCAAAAAGTTTTCCCGGGCGGCGTCAAGCCTGCCGCCGTCAAAATGCTCCATGGCTAGCGTTCGGAACTTCACGTCGGGATGTGCGTCCAGAAACGCCGTGGAGCTGAGGACCTTCTGCTGCTCCACCTGAGCTCGGCTGTCTTCAGCCGAAGCAGCAACGCAGGCAAGGAAGAGTACGGCACCGAAGGCCCAGCGAAAAACACTTGGCATCCAACCATCTTGACCAAACGCCCGGCGTGGCCAACTTCCGGGCTGGCGGCGGGGGCCCCCGGGGGGGGG
>JANNQY010000095.1:0-2743 GCA_031400995.1 Lysobacteraceae bacterium | reverse complement strand
CGCCCACGTCGTGCAGCAGCTGCGCCAGCACCCCGGTCACCTTCGCGCACTGCGCCATGAACTCCGCGTCGGCCACGCCATCGGGCTGCAGCACGTTGATGTGCAGGTTGCCGTCGCCGATGTGGCCGAACCACACCACTTCGAACTGCGGGTAGGCCGCGTCCAGCAGCTCCCGCGCGCGCGCCAGGAAGCCCGGCAGCGCCGCGATGCGCACCGAGATGTCGTTCTTGTAGGGCCGGTAGCGCGCCAGCGCCTCCGTGATGCCCTCGCGCAGTCGCCACAGCTGCGCAGCTTGGGCCTGGCTGGCCGCCTGCACGCCGTCCACCACCCAGCCCTGCTCCAGGCAGTGTTCGAACGCAGCCAGGCCGGCCGCCTGCTGCGCCTCGTCGGCGGCGTCGTATTCGGTCACCACGTAGTACGGATAAACGGTTTCAAACGGATTGACGCCGCCGTGCGCCAGCACGTGCCGCAGCCCAATGTCGGTGAGGAACTCGAAGGCCTGCAGCTCCAGCCGCGAGCGGAACACGGTGAACACCTGCATCACCGCCTCGAACGAAGGCAGCGCCAGCAGCATCGTCTGCGCGGCAGGCAGCGGCCGCGTCAGCCGCAGCGTGGCCTCCACCACGATGCCCAGCGTGCCTTCGGAACCGACCACCAAATGCCGCAGGTCGTAGCCGCTGGAGTTCTTCACCAGCCCGCGGCCCAGGTCCAGCAGCTCGCCGGTGCCGGTCACCAACTTCAGCCCGGCCACCCACTCGCGCGTGTTGCCATGGCGGATCACCCGGATGCCGCCGGCGTTGGTGGCGATGTTGCCGCCGATGCTGCAGCTGCCGCGCGCGCCGAAATCCACCGGATAGAGCAAGCCGTGCGCCTGCGCCGCTTCGTGCACCACCTGCAGCGGCGCGCCGGCTTGCACCGTCAGATGATTGTCCACGGCGTCGTAGCCCAGCACCCGGTTCATGCGCTCCAGGCTCAGCACCAGCTCGCCCTTGGCCGCCACAGCGCCGCCCGACAGCCCGGTGCGCCCGCCCGACGGCACGATGGCCACGCCGTGCGCGAACGCCCAGCGCACCACCGCCTGCACCTGGTCCACCGTGGCCGGCAGCGCGATGGCCAGCGGCGCCGGCGTCCAGCGCCGGGTCCAGTCGCGGCCGTAGTGCTCCAGGTCGGCGGCATCGGTCTTGATCAGCAGGCCGGGCACGGCGGCCTGCAGGGCGGTGAGGCGGGGGTCGGTCATGGCGTGGGGTCGGAAAGTGGGATGGTTGTTGCGGTGCAATGCACCTGACCAGCATAGTGCAGCAAGCGACCCAACTTTTCCTCAAAAAATCCCCATGACCACCCCCAAAACCTCCTTCCCCCGGCAGGACATCCGCGTGCTGTTGCTCGAGGGCGTCAGCCAGACCGCCGTGGACCAGCTGCGCGCCGCCGGCTACACCAATATTGACTACCACACCAAGTCGCTGCCCGAGCGCGAACTGCGCGCCGCCATCGCCGACGCGCACCTGGTGGGCATCCGCTCGCGCACCCAGCTCAACGCCGCCGTGCTGGCCGACGCGCGCCGCCTCATCGCCGAGGGCTGCTTCTGCATCGGCACCAACCAGGTGGACCTGGACGCGGCGCAGGAAGCCGGCATCCCGGTGTTCAACGCGCCCTATTCCAACACCCGCAGCGTGGCCGAGCTGGTGATCGCCGAAGCCATCCTGCTGATGCGCCACATCCCGCAGAAAAACAGCGAGTGCCACCGCGGTGGCTGGTCCAAAACCGCCGAAGGCAGCCACGAAGTGCGCGGCAAAGTATTGGGCATCGTCGGCTACGGCCACATCGGCACCCAGGTGGGCCTGCTGGCCGAAAGCCTGGGCATGCAGGTGATCTTCCACGACATCGAAACCAAACTGTCGCTGGGCAATGCCCGCCCCGCCGCCAGCCTCACCGACCTGCTCGACCACAGCGACATCGTAAGCCTGCACGTACCGGAAACGCCGGCCACCCAGGACCTCATCGCCGCCGCGCAGATCGCCCGCATGAAGCCCGGCGCGCACCTGATCAACGCCTCGCGCGGCACCGTGGTGGACATCAACGCCTTGGCCGACGCGCTGCGCAGCGGCCAGCTGGGCGGCGCCGCCGTGGACGTATTCCCGATCGAGCCCAAGGGCAGCGACGAAGAATTCGTGTCGCCCCTGCGCGGCATGGACAACGTGCTGCTGACCCCGCACGTGGGCGGCAGCACGCTGGAGGCGCAGGACAATATCGGCACCGAAGTGGCGGCCAAACTCATCCGCTACAGCGACAATGGCAGCACGCTGTCGGCGGTGAACTTCCCCGAAGTGTCCCTGCCCGGCCACATCGGCAGCCGCCGCATCCTGCACATCCATCGCAACGTGCCCGGCGTGCTGTCCCTGGCCAACGACATCTTCCGCGACCAGGGCATCAACATCGACGGCCAGTACCTGCGCACCGACGCCAAGCTGGGCTACGTGGTGATGGACGTCACCGCCACCGAACAGCAGGCCGACGAGCTGCGGCAAGCCCTCTCCGCCATCCCCGGCACCCTGCGCACCCGCGTCCTCTACTAACCCAAGCCCTTGTAGGAGGGACTTCAGTCCCGATGCTCTTGGCCAAAAGCATCGGGACTGAAGTCCCTCCCACAACAGCCGCGCCCCCTGTAGGAGGGACTTCAGTCCCGATGCTCTCCCCCAATCTGCCCGATGCGGTTGGCTAGCGCCAAACTTGCGGGGCGGTGGGT
>JANNQY010000094.1:0-1998 GCA_031400995.1 Lysobacteraceae bacterium | reverse complement strand
GGTGAAGCCTGCCAGGAAGTGCTGGTCGAAGACGAAATCCTTCAGGCCCCAGCCGATGAAGGTGGGGCGGTTGGCGAACTCGGGCAGGCGGCGGCCGGCGTTTTCCACGATGTCCCAGGCGCGGTCGCTGGTGGCCAGCGGAATGTCCTGCACGAAGCGAACGGTGGAAATGCGGTGGGCCCAGCTGTCGTACGGCGCCAAAAGCGCGCGCTTCACGTCGGGCGCCAGCGGGGTGACCACGCCGTCGGTGGCCGCGCCAGCGGCAAACGCGTTGGCGCCGCGGATCAGCCACTCGCCCAACTTCCAGTCGCGGCCCAGCCTGAGCTGCCAGGGCAGCGGCTTGTCGGCCGGCAGCGGGAAGGCGCTGGTGTTGAGGATGACCAGCCGCTTCACTCGCGCGGCGTGCTTGAGCGCCCAGCCGAAGCCGATCATGCCGCCCCAGTCGTGCACCGCGAGCGTGACGTTGTCGCCCACGCCGGCGTGGTCGAGCAGGCGGTCCAGGTCCTGCACGCGGTTGCGCAGGGTGTAGCCGTAGTGCGCGTCGTCGGGCTTGTCCGACAGGCCCATGCCGATGTGGTCGGGCACGATGCAGCGGTAGCCGTCGCGCAGGCCCAGCACCAAGTGCCGCCAGTAGTAGGACCACGACGGATTGCCGTGCAGCATCACCACTGGCGCGCCGCTGCCTTCGTCCAGGTAGCTCTGGTTCAAGCCATTGGGATGGGTGAAAGCGCGCGGCGTGAAGGGGTAGTCCGGGAACGGGCCCTTGGCCAGCACGCGGGTTTGTTCGGCGGTAGGGGCGGGGCTGTTCATGGCCGTGAATTCTACGCGACCGAGGGGGATTCTCCGGCTTGCAGCCGCCGTGGCCACGGCCTAGAGTAAGGAATCCTTACCCAGGGTTCTCAGCATGCTCGCCAAGCTCACCTCCAAGAACCAGCTCACCCTGCCGAAGGCCGCCGTCGAGGCCGCAGGCTCCCCCGAGTACTTCGAAATCGAAGTGCGGGCCGGCCAACTGCTGCTCTCGCCCGTTTCCATCCAGCGCGCGAACGCGCTGCGGGGAAAACTCGCCGAGCTCGGCCTGCAGGACGCAGACCTCGCGCTGGCGGTGGCATGGGCGCGAAAGTCCGCCGCCAGGCCCACGGCCAACCGCGTGCATGAAGCGCCGGCAGGCTACGCCAAGCCCCAGCAAGGCAAGCGCCCCGCCCGCAAGGCACCCGTGCGTTGAGTTCCGCACCCCCGGTCCGCTGGGTGCTCGACACCAACCTAGTGCTGTCGGCGCTGGTGCGTCCCGGCGGCCTCGCCGGACGCCTGCGGCTGGCCTGGCAGGCCGGCCTGTTCGTGCCGGTGGTGTGCCAGGCCACCGCCGTCGAATTGATACGCGTGCTGGCCTATCCAAAGTTCAAGCTCACGCCCGGCGAGCGGCACAGCCTGCTCGCCGATTACCTGCCTTGGGCGGAGGTGTTCGTCCTGTCGAGGCGCCCGCCCGCCGTCCCGGCATGCCGCGACCCGGCCGACGTGGTTTTCCTGCAGTTGGCCTATGCGGCCCGGGCTGAGGCGTTGGTGAGCGGCGACCAAGACCTGCTGTCCGTGACGGGTTCGCGGCTGCCCATTTTCACTTTGGCGGCCGCCATCGAACAGCTGGGGCCGCAAACCCACCGGTAACCCGGCGGGCCCGCCACCGCCGCTGCCTCAGCGCGCCGCATCCTTGTAAATCTTGCCGTCCTTCATGATCAGGTCGAAGTTGCCGGCCGGATCGCCCAACAGCGTGACATCCGCCAACGGGTCGCCGTCCACCAGCAGCAGGTCAGCCAAGGCGCCGGCCTGCACCACGCCCAGTTGGCCCGGATAGGGCGAGCGCGGGCCGGACAGGGCCAGCAGCTGGGCGTTGTCGTGGGTCACCATCTTCAGGATCTCGGGCGCGCTGAACCACTGCTGCAGCTTGAGCAGGTTGGTGTTCTGGCCGGCGTTCTGCTCGGGCTCGAACAGGAAATCGGTGCCCCA
>JANNQY010000093.1:0-3108 GCA_031400995.1 Lysobacteraceae bacterium | reverse complement strand
CTGTTGGCCTGCCAGCAGCTGGGTATCGCTGCCGACGAGGCCATTTACGTGGGCGATGACCTGCGCGACATCCAGGCGGCACAGGCCGCCGGCATGGATTCCGTAGCCGCGCTGTGGGGCTATCGCGAGCCGCACGATGACCCCTCGCAGTGGTCCGCCACTTATGCCTTAAACGACCCACGCGAGCTGCTGTCGGCCGCGGGACTGCTGCCGGCATGAACGCGCCCGCAGTGGACCCGGCTGCGCACTTCGTGGCCAAGTGGCATCGGCGCGAGCCCGAGATGGCCCTGGCCGAGGTGTTCTGTCCGCCCGTGCTGCGCCCGCGTTTCCGCGCCTGGGGCGCGCTGGTGCACGAGCTGCGCGAGGCGGCGTTCGAGCTCAGCGATGCGCGGGTAACGGCAGTGAAGTGCCAGTGGTGGGCCGAAGAGCTGGTGGCGCTGGCGCAAGGTCCGGGCCGGCATCCGCTCAGCGCCGCGCTTGCCCAGCCGGGCCTGCCCTGGCTGCCGCTGGCGCGCGCCCTGCTGGAGCAGGCGCAGTTCGACGATCGCCCGGCCAGCGCCGAGATCGCGATAGATCAGCTCTTGCCTCTGGCCAGCGCGCTGGCCGCAGTGGAAGCGGCGCTGTTTGAATCACTTCCGGCGCCCGCGCCAGCGCTGGCGGTGCACCTGCTGCTGCAGCGTCTCCCGCAGGGCCTGATGGCCCCCGACCAGGCCCGCCTGCCGTTGAACCTGCTGGCCCGCCACGGCCTCACCACGGCCCAGGTGGCGGCCGGGCAAGGTGAGCCGCTGCTGCGCGACTGGGCGCTGGCGCTGGGCGCTGCGCTGCCATTGGCCGAGCCTGCCTGCCTGTTCCGGCGGGCGCGCAGCGGCTTTGATCGTGCGCGTCTGGCCCGGATTGCCGCAGGCCGCGGCTTCAATGCGCCGCCGGCACCCGCCAGCCTCTGGCGCGCCTGGCGCCTGGCCCGGGCGCGCTGAGACTCACTGTTGCGCCCACGCCGGCCCGCGGCGCGGTAACTTGACGTTTCCTGCACCTGCCCTCATTTAGCTTGCCGTGACACTAAACAGGAGAGCCTGCCTTGGCCCCCAGCAATCTTGAGAACACCGCCCGCGTGCTGCCTGACATCGCGGCCGAAGCCCGGCCAGCCCTAGCTGGCGTGCTCGATTGGGTTGGCATGGGCGAGATCGAGATGCCGGTGACGCTGCAGGCCGATGGCCACGGCACCGTGAGCAGCGGCGCCCGCGTCAACGCCTTCGTCAACCTCAAGCGCGGCGACGTGCGCGGCATCCATATGTCGCGCCTGTATCTGCACGTTGACAAAGCCCTTTCCAACGAGCCCGTGAGTCCGGCCAGCATCCGCCGCCTGCTCAAGGACTTCCTGGAATCGCACGCCGATCTTTCGGACCGGGCGATGGTGAGCGTGCAGTTCGACCACCTGGTGCGGCGTCCGGCGCTGGCCAGCGACAACAGCGGCTGGAAAAGCTACCCGGTGTCCATCACCGGCGTGATGGATCGAGGTCATTTCGCCCTAGAGCTGGGTCTCGAGGCAGCGTACTCCAGCACCTGCCCGTGTTCGGCGGCGCTGGCGCGCCAATTGATCCAGGAGCAGTTCGAGGCCGACTTCGCCGCGGGCAAGCCGGTGGATCGCGATCTGGTCCTGGCGTGGCTGGGCACTGAACAGGGCATCCGAGCTACTCCGCACAGCCAGCGCAGCGTCGCCTCGGTGAAGCTCAGGCTGGTGCCGTCCTTCCAGAGTTTCCCGATCGTCGAAATCATCGACCGCATCGAAGATGCGCTGAAAACCCCGGTGCAAGCGGCGGTCAAGCGCATTGACGAGCAGGCATTCGCCCTGCTCAACGGCCAAAACCTGATGTTCTGCGAGGACGCGGCCCGCCGCATGCAGGCGGCCCTGGAATCTGACGAGCGCGTCAGCGACTTCTGGCTGCGCGCCTCGCACCACGAGAGCTTGCACCCGCACGACGCCGTGGCCGTAGCCACCAAGGGCGTGCCAGGCGGCTACAGCGCGCTGCCCGACGGCCTCGCCGCCCGCTGATCCCGCCCCGCGACGCCCTCTGTGGGAGGGACTTCAGTCCCGATAGCCACTGTGCCGAGAGCATCGGGACTGAAGTCCCTCCTACAAGGGAGGGGCAGGATCAGCCGGGTGCTGCGTCAGGGCGTGCGCTCAAGCACCAGCAGCGGATCCATCCGCACCTCGAACCAGTTCATACCCCAGTGCAGGTGCGGTCCAGTGGCGCGGCCGGTGGCGCCCACGCGGGCAATCACCTGGCCCTGCTGTACGCGCTCGCCTGCCGCCACTTCGATGCGCGAGAGATGCAGGAAGTTGGAGCTGATGCCGTGGCCATGGTCCAGCAGCAGGGTGCCGCCAGTGAGGTAAAAGTCCGGTTCGGCAAGTGTGACGACGCCCGCCGCCGGCGCCAGCACCGGCGTTCCGGCGGGCACCGCGATATCCATGCCCGAATGCGCGCTGCCAGGTGTGCCGTTGTAAACGCGCTGGTTGCCGAAGCGGCCGCTGATGCGGCCGGTGGCCGGCCAGACAAACACTTGCGCGAAATCGGCGCGCGCATCGTCGGCGGCGCGCGCGGCGGCTACTTGCTCCTGCTCGCGCCGGATGCGTTCGGCGATCGCTGGCGGCGGTGAGACGGTTCCCGGCGGCACGCCATTTACTTTTTCAACCGGCCAGTCACGGGGCGTGACGGCAATGCGGACGGACTGCGTCGGCCCTGCCGGCGGGGTCACCTGCAGCTGCAGCGGCCCGGTGGCGTCACGACCAACGCCAAACACGGCGCTGCCATAGGCGGTGACGCGAAGCGCGCGCGCCCGGCGTACTCGACGGTGCTGCCGGGTGGCACTTTGCCGATCACCATGCTGCCTTGCGGCACGCTGCTTGGGAAAATCACCCGTTGCTCGGCGGGCTGCGGCTCGGACTGGGCCGCCGCCTGGCCCATGCCCGTGAGCAACAGCAGGGCCAGCGTCCGCCAGGCAGGTAGGTGGGTCATCGGGTTTTTGACCTGGGCCAAGACTCGGGGACCGGATCAAGCCCGCCGTCATTGAGGGGATGGCAGCGGCCGATGCGCTTGGCACCGAGCCAGC
>JANNQY010000092.1:0-14546 GCA_031400995.1 Lysobacteraceae bacterium | reverse complement strand
GCCTTGAACTCGCCGCCAAACTGCTCCGCGCCGATCTTGGTCAGCGCGGCGGTCAGCGTGGTCTTGCCATGGTCAACGTGACCAATGGTGCCGACGTTCACGTGCGGTTTGGTGCGCTCGAATTTACCCTTGGCCATTGCGAATTACCTGGTGGTTTCTAGGTTGATGTGACGTCCGGGCCGCAGGTGCGGCACGGGGATGATGGTGCTCATCACAGGAATCGAACCTGCGACCTCTTCCTTACCAAGGAAGTGCTCTACCGACTGAGCTAGATGAGCGGATACGGGGTGTTGCGTTACCGCCTTGAAGCTTTGGAACATTCAATTCGATGGAGCGGGAGACGGGGATCGAACCCGCATGATCAGCTTGGAAGGCTGAGGTTCTACCATTGAACTACTCCCGCGCTGCGCTGCTTGCCGTTGCCGGTTCACGTCGCGAAGCTGGTGGAGGGAGGTGGATTCGAACCACCGAAGGCGTGAGCCAGCAGATTTACAGTCTGCCCCCGTTGGCCGCTTGGGTATCCCTCCTACTAGGAAGCCCGCAATTTTCACGGCCGCGGCCAGAAAAGTCAACGGCCACCGGGCAATGCCCGGCCCGGGGTTCAGACGTTGAAGCGGAAATGCAGCACATCGCCCTCTTGGACCAGGTACTCCTTGCCCTCCAGGCGCAGGCGGCCGGCGTCGCGCGCGCCGGACTCGCCCCGGTACTTGATGAAGTCATCGAAGGCGATGGTTTCGGCGCGGATGAAGCCTTTTTCGAAGTCGGTGTGGATCACGGCCGCGGCCTGGGGCGCGGTGGCGCCCTTCTGGACCTGCCAGGCCCGCACTTCCTTCACGCCGGCGGTGAAATACGTCTGCATGCCCAGCAGGGCGTAGCCGGCCCGGATCACCCTGTTCAGGCCCGGCTCGGCCAGGCCCATCTCGGCCAGGAACTCGGCCCGGTCGGCGTCCTCCAGTTGGGACATTTCCTCCTCGATGGCCGCGCTCACCGGCACCACCTGGGCGCCCTCGCGCTCGGCGCGGGCCCGGACCACGTCCAGCAGCGGGTTGTTCTCGAAGCCGTCCTCCAACACGTTGGCCACGTACATCACCGGCTTCAGGGTCATCAGGAACAGGTCGCGCACGACCGCCTTGTCCTCCACCGACAGGCCAAGGGAGCGGGCCGACTTGCCGGCATCGAGGCCATCACGGACGCGGGTGAGCACTTCCTTTCGGATGATGGCGTCCTTATTGCCGGTTTTAGCCTCACGTTCGGCGCGGTTAAGCGATTTTTCGACCGAGTCCAAGTCTGCCAGCGCCAACTCGAGGTCGATGACTTCGATGTCGGCGATGGGGTCCACCCGGCCAGCCACGTGGATGATGTCGGTGTGCTCGAAGCAGCGCACCACGTGGGCGATAGCGTCCACCTCGCGGATATGGGCCAGGAACTTGTTGCCCAGGCCCTCGCCCTTGGAGGCCCCGGCGACCAGGCCGGCGATGTCCACGAACTCGAACGAGGTGGCGATGGTCTTCTGCGGCTTCACGATCTCGGCCAACTGGGCCAGCCGGGGGTCCGGCACCGGCACCACCCCGGTATTGGGCTCGATGGTGCAGAACGGGAAGTTGGCCGCGGCGATGCCGGCCTTGGTAAGCGCGTTGAATAGGGTCGATTTGCCGACGTTGGGCAGGCCGACGATGCCGCATTTGATACCCATGGGGGTCAGTGTCCGGTTCGCGAATCTTCAGGCGGCAGCGGGCTGGGGGCCGGCTGCCGCCTGCTGACTCAAGGTTTGGGGGTGTGGAGGCGTTTCATGGCCTCGGGGAACTCGCCGGCTACCGCCAGCGGCAGCACCGCCAGGGCGTCGTCGATGGCACGAAGCACGCTGGCTTCGTCCTCTTTGCTTGGTCGTCCGAGCACCCAGGGAGTCACTTTGTCCTTGTGGCCAGGATGGCCGATGCCCAGGCGCAGGCGATGGAATTTGCCGTGGCCCAAGTGCTGGATGGTGTCACGCAGGCCGTTCTGGCCACCGTGGCCACCGTCGAACTTGAGACGGGCAACACCGGGCTCCAGGTCGAGGTCGTCGTGGGCCAACAGCGCCTGTTCCGGCTCGATCTTCCAATATCGAAGGGCTGCCGCCACCGAACGGCCGGAGGCGTTCATGAAGGTGGCCGGGCGCAGCAGCCAGAGCGTCTGGCCAGCCAGTTCGATCTTTGCGGTCTCACCGAACAGCTTGGACTCCAGCCCGAAACGCGCCCCGGCCTGGCCGGCAAGGGCGTCAAGAAACCAAAACCCGGCGTTGTGCCGGGTTCGGGCGTGTTCGGCGCCGGGATTGCCCAGGCCGACGATGAGGCGGAGTGCGTCCACAGGGAAGCATCGCAGCGCTGCCGCCCCCGGTGCGGGGGCGGCAGGCCGGGATTACTTCTTCTTGGGCGCCGGGGCGGCCGCGTCGGGCTTGGCCACCTTGGCCGCCGGGACGTCCGCAGAGGCCGGGGCCGCTTCGGGCTCGGCTTCCACGCGGGCGTGCTTGGCGATGACGATCGCCAGGTCATGCTCCTTGCCGCCATGGGCCAGGGCCGGCAGCGTGACGCCCTTCGGCAGCACGATCTGCGACATATGCATGATGTCGCCCAAAGCCAGGGCCGACAGGTCGACCTCGATGAACTCCGGCAGGTCCTTGGGCAGGCAGCTCACTTCCACTTCGTTGAGCTCGTGGGTGACCACAACGCCGGCGGTCTTGCCAGCCGGCGAGATGTCCTGCTTGACGAAGTGCAGCGGCACCTTGGCGCGCAGGGCCTCGTTCTCGCTCACGCGCAGGAAATCCAGATGCAGGATCTGCTGCTTGAACGGATGGCGCTGCATGTCACGCAGCAGCACCATCTGGGGCTTGCCGTCGACGTTGAGCTCCAGGATGGCGGAATAGAACCACTCGTTCTGGCTGGCCAGCCAGAGGTGGTTGTGCTCGACCTGCACGGTCTGCGGGTCCTGGTGCGCGCCATAGACGATGGCCGGAACGTGGCCGCTGCGACGCAGGCGGCGGCTCGCACCCTTGCCTTCGTCGGTGCGGCCCGTAGCCGTGATGTTGTGTTTGGTAGCCATGTTGGGTGTTGCCTTCTTCATGTGTGATGCGCCGTTTGGCGCTTACCGCAGGGCCCGCGACCAGGCCCTGCGCCGTTCCCGAGGGGGAATCGGGAACCGGCACTCGTGAATGCCGGTTCCGGATTCCCCACCCTGCCCCGCTTCAATCCACGTACAGCGAACTCACCGACTCGCCGAAGGCGATGCGGCGGATGGTTTCGGCCAGCAGCTCCGCCACGCTGAGCTGGCGGATGCGCGGGCAAGCGCGCGCAGCCTCCGACAGCGGGATGGTGTCGGTGACCACCAACTCGTCCAGCTGGGAGTTGGTGACGTTGGCGATGGCCGCGCCCGACAGCACCGGGTGGGTGCAATAGGCCACCACTTTCCTGGCGCCGCTCTGCTTGAGGGCGGCGGCGGCGGCGCAGAGCGTGCCGGCGGTGTCGATGATGTCGTCCACCAGCACGCAGGTCTTGCCGCTGACGTCGCCGATGATGTTCATCACCGTGGAAACGTTGGCCTTGGGGCGGCGCTTGTCGATGATGGCCAGCTCGGCGTCGTCGAGCCGCTTGGCGATGGCGCGCGCGCGCACCACGCCGCCCACGTCGGGCGAGACCACGATCAGGTTGTCGGTGCCCTGGCTGCGCCAGATATCGGCCAGCAGGATCGGCGAGGCGTAGACGTTGTCCACCGGGATGTCGAAGAAACCCTGGATCTGGTCGGCATGCAGGTCAATGGTGAGCACGCGGTCGGTACCGACGGCCGAGAACATCTTGGCGGCCACCTTGGCGGTGATCGGCACGCGCGCCGAACGCTGGCGGCGGTCCTGGCGGGCGTAGCCAAAGTACGGCACCACGGCGGTAACGCTGGCCACCGAGGCGCGCTTGAGCGCGTCGATCAGCACCAGCAGCTCCATCAGGTTTTCCGCCGTCGGCGCGCACGTGGACTGGATGACGAAGACTTCCTGGCGACGGACGTTTTCCTCGATCTCCACCTGGCATTCGCCATCGGAGAATTCACCCACCAGCGCCTTGCCCAGCGGGATGCCCAACTGGCGGCAGACCGCCAGGGCCAGCGGCCGGTTGGCGTTACCGGTGAAGACCAGCAGGTTTTGCTTGCTCATGGTGTCGGGCGTCCGCGCTGCTGGGTGGTGGCCGGTAAGGGTGCCGATGATTGGCTGGGGCGGTAGGATTCGAACCTACGAAATGCCGGGATCAAAACCCGGTGCCTTAGGCCACTTGGCGACGCCCCAACGCTGGATTGTTCCGCTTGTGCTCAATGCGACCGCAGCGCCCGATGCAGCGGCGACACGGACACCCCTTCAGCCACCCACGCCCGCATACCGGCCGGCAGGCGGACTAGCGCGGCCTCGGCCTCTGCCCGCGTGCCGAAGCGCGCGAAGCAGCCGCCGCCAGTGCCGGTGAGCGCCGAAGGGCCGAGCTGCGACAGTGCCTGCAGGGCGGCCTCGACGGCCTCCGAACGGCGACGCAGCACCGGCTCGAAGGCATTGCCGAGCACAGAGCCAGAAACGAAGCCCGCTATTGTCGCCGGGGCCGCATCCCGCGTCAATTCAGGGGTTTGGAACAGTTCCGCAGTGGGCACGTGGACGCCGGTGTCCACGAGCACGTAAACGCACGGCGGCAGCGCAATCGGGGTGAGCCGCTCGCCCACGCCCTCGGCCCAGGCACTGCGTCCGCGCACGAAGACCGGCACGTCCGCGCCAAGCGCCAGGCCCAGTTCCGCCAGCTGGTCCTCCTCCAGTCCCGCTTGCCAAAGCCTGTTCAGCGCCACCAGCACGGTGGCGGCGTTGGACGAGCCACCGCCAAAGCCACCCCCCAGCGGAATAAGTTTTTCGACGTAAATGTCAGCGCCTTGACCGACATTAGCTTCTTTTTGCAGCATTTTAGCGGCACGAACCACCAGGTCATCCGACTCCGCAACCGCGTAGCCCGCGGCCCCGGTGCGGCGGATGGCACCCCCGGACGTGGGCCGCAGCCGCACGGTATCGCCCCAGTCCAGCAGCTGGAACACCGTTTGCAGGTCGTGGTAACCGTCGGGCCGGCGCCCGAGGATGCGCAAGAACAGATTGAGCTTGGCGGGCGCCGGCCAGGCGCTCCAGCCCGGACCCTCCGGGCTCACGGGTCGCCCCAAGCGTCCACGACCAAGCGCACGCTGGCCTCACCCTGGCGGGCAAAAACCCGGCGCGGACGCGGCGGCAGCGCGCTGTCCCATTCCCGGTACTCCACCGTCCAGCCCTGCTGGACAAGCAAACGTGGCAACCGGTCCGGCCCGAATTCCAACTGCGCCGGCCCGGGCGCGCGGGCGCCGCGGGCCCAGGCCGCCAGTGCAGCCACCGGCAGTTCCCAGCCGGTGGCTTCACGCAGCAGCACCTGCGCGTCGGTACCGTGCCGGACACCCCCATCCAGTCCCGCCAAGCTGGCCCGGCCGCCGCGCTGGGTCAGCTGCCAGCTCTTGCGGGTCACCGGAGCCGACAGGCGGATTTCGAAATCCTCGCCTTGTTGGCGCCACTCCATGCGGCCACTGCCGCCTTCGCCGGCGGCATCTACAGCCAAGCGGCCGGTGAAACTCCAATGCAGTGTGCCGGCCAGCGCGGCCTCGCGTGCGGCCTGGGCGGCCAGCAGCTCGCCATCGCCGGCCTGCCGCACCGGCCCCCTGGCGCAGCCAGCCAGCAGCAGCGCCAGCAACAGCACTAGGCGCAGGCTCATCACGGTTGCGCGGCTTCCATGGCGCGGCGCAGCGCCGGGCTGTTGGCGTCCATCGCCTCGCCCGCGCGCCAGACATCGCGGGCTTCGGCTTCTCGGCCCTGGGCCCAGAGCGCTTCGCCCAAGTGGGCCGCTATCTCAGCGTCCTTCATCAGTTCCCAAGCCTCGGTGAGCAGTTCGATGGCGCGCGCCGGTCGCCCCAGCTTCAGTTCGATCCAGCCCAGGCTGTCGAGGATGGCGGCGGAATCCGGCACCAACGCGTGGGCGCGCTTGACGTAGGGCAGCGCTTCTTCATACGCGGCGCGGCGCTCGGCCAAGGTGTAGCCGTAGGCGTTCAGCGCTTGGGCGTCGCGGGGGTTCTCGTCGATGATGCGGCGCAGATCGGCCAGCGCCGAATCTATATTGTTGGCGCGCTCCTGCGCCATTGCCCGGCCGTAGAGCAGCGCCGGATCGCCTTCGAAAACGGCTAGGCCGCGCTCCAGCGCCGCCAATGCCACGGAGGGCTGCGGTCCGCGGGCCAGCAGTTCGGCCTCTAGCAAGTAGCTGTCGCGGACCCGCTCACCGTCGGCAGCAGTATCGGACTGCAGTTCATGCAGGGTGGCCAGGGCCTGGTCCAAGCGCCCCTGCTGTTCCTGGGCCAAGGCCACGCGTAGCTGGGCCAGATCGTGGCCCTCGCCGCGCGGCACGCCGGCATACCAGCGCTCGGCCTCTTCCCAGCGGTCCAAGGCTTCGGCCACGTGCCCCAGAAGCAGGCGGCGCCCCGGCGGCGGCACCGACCCGGCGCGCTGGATCTCGGCATACAGCCGCTCCAGGCCCGCGGTGTCACCCGCCGCCAGCAGCCAGGCAGCACGCTGGCCCTGCGAGGCGTCATCTTGGGGGCCCTGGGCCAGAAGGTCGGCGGCGGCGCGCGGCTCGCCCAGCAGGGCCAGCTCATTGGCGGCGCCGCGCAGCAATTCGGGCGGCAGCTTGCCGGCCCGCTGCAGGGCCAACAGCTTGTCCCGGGCGGCGCTGCGCTGCCCGGCGCTGCGCAGGCGCGACGCCTCCAGCAGCTGTACGCGCGGGTCATCGGGGAACTTGGCCAGGCCGGCATCAAGCACGCGGGCGGACAGGCCATCGTCGCCCAGACGGCGGGCCAGGCCGGAAAACCGCAGCCACGCCGACAGATTCGCCGGCAGCAGCGACTGCGCAAACACTTCGCCCATCACGCTGCGCGCGATGACTGCGTCGTCACCGCGCGCTTGCGACAGCACCGCCAACAGCGACGGAAAGCCGGCCTCGTCAGGCAAGGCCAGCAGCACCCGGGCGGAATCCATCGCGGTCTCATGCTCGCCCAGACGCAGCGCCAGACTGGTGGACGCCGCGTGCATCGCCAGCGAATCGGGCGCCAGGGCGCGCCAACGGGCCAGGGCGCGGGTAGCCAGGTCCACCTGGTCGCCCACCAGCGCGATGCGGGTGGCGCGCTCGGCCAGGCCGGGATCGTCCGACAGCTGGGAGGCCAGCAGGTAGTAGCGCGCTGCCGCCTGAAGATCGCCCTGCTGGATCGCGAACTCAGCCGCCATCACGTCCGCCATCGGCGGCGCGACGGCAGCGCTGGCCGGGCCGCACAGGGCCAGCAACAGCAGCGAGACTAGCGGGCGATGGCGCGATTTCATCGGGGATAGTTCGGCCTGGGGCTAGAATGCGGGCTGGATTCCACTACCGAGCCCAGCCCGCGAAAGTCTAGCGCACCGCGCAACGACGCTGGCACAGCCCATGCCACTGCTTGCCCTAGGACTCAACCACCAATCGGCGCCGCTGGCACTGCGCGAGCGCATCGCGCTGGACGCCGGCCAACTGCCGGCAGCGCTGGCGGCGCTGGGTTCGCTGCCGGGCGTGGATGAAGCCGCACTGCTGTCCACCTGCAACCGCACCGAGGTCTACGCCCACGTGGCCGCCGGCAGCGAGACCGCGGTGGCGCAGTGGCTGGCCCAGCACCATGGCTTGGCGCCAGACGCGCTGTCGGGCTACCTGTATGCGCACCACGATGACCAGGCCGTACGGCATCTGTTCCGGGTGGCCACCGGGCTGGATTCGATGGTGCTGGGCGAGCCGCAGATACTTGGGCAGGTGAAGGAAGCCTGGCAGGCCGCACGCAGCCAGCACGCCCTGCGCACGCCGCTGGACCGAATGTTCCAGCAGTGCTTTTCCGTGGCCAAGCGCGTGCGCACCGACACCCGCATTGGCGCGCATCCGGTGTCGGTGGCCTATGCCGCGGTGCGCCTGGCCCGGCAGGTGTTCAGCGAACTCGATCGCGCCACCGTGCTGCTGGTAGGTGCCGGCGACACCATCGAGCTGGCGGCGCGTCACTTGGTGGACGCCCGCGTCAAGCGCCTGCTGGTGGCCAACCGCACGCTGGAACACGCGCAGGCGCTGGCCAGCCGCCACGGTGGCTACGCGCTGCCGCTGCCGGAACTGGAGCGCCATTTGCCCGAAGCCGACATCGTCATCTGCGCCACCGCCAGCCGTGAACCGGTGCTGCGCCGCGCCGCGGTGCAGGCGGCGCTGAAGGCACGCCGGCAGCGCCCGATGTTCCTGCTCGACCTCGCCGTGCCGCGCGACGTGGAGCCGGACGTCGCCAGCCTGCCCGACGTCTATCTCTACACCGTGGACGACCTGGAGCAGGTGATCGAAGACAACCGCGCCTCGCGCCGCGAAGCCGCCGAACAGGCCCAGGTGATCATCGACCTGCAGGTGGAGCACTACATGGCGTGGTGGCGCGCGCAGGACCGCCAGGATGCGCTGAGGATGCTGCGCCAGCAGGGCGAAGCCGCGCGCGAGGAATCTTTGGCGCGCGCGCGCGAACAGCTCGCGCTGGGCAAAGACCCGGCGGAAGTGCTGGGCCTTCTCGCCCACCAGCTCACCAACAAACTGCTGCATGCTCCCAGCGCAGCGCTGCGCCAAGCAGCGCTGGACGGCGACCTGGACCTGCTGCGCACCGCCGAACGCCTTTACGACAAGAACGATGACCCCAAGCCTGCGCCGTAAACTCGAAGCCCTGGCCGAGCGCCATGAGGAAGTAGGCCGACTGCTGGCCGACCCCGGCGTAATCGGCGACAACGCGCGCTTCCGGACGCTGTCGCGCGAGTACGCCCAGCTCGAACCAGTGGCGCGCGGCTTGGTCGACTACGCCCAGGCCCAGCGCGACCTGCAGGCCGCCGAAACCCTGCGCGCCGAGCCCGAATTCCGCGCTCTGGCGGAAGAAGAGATTCCCGCCGCGCAGGCGCGGCTGGCCGCGCTCGACCAGTCGCTATCGCTGCTGCTGGTGCCCAAGGACCCGCGCGACGAAGCCAACTTGTTCCTCGAAGTCCGCGCCGGCACCGGCGGCGACGAGGCCGCGCTGTTCGCCGGCGACCTGTTCCGCATGTATGCCCGCTACGCCGAGCGCCGCGGCTGGAACGTGGAAGTGGTGTCGGCCAGCGACGGTGAGCACGGCGGCTACAAGGAAATCGTCGCGCGCATCGAAGGCCGGGGCGCCTACTCGCGGCTGAAGTTTGAGTCGGGCACCCATCGCGTGCAGCGCGTCCCCGCCACCGAATCCCAGGGCCGCATCCATACCTCGGCGGCCACCGTGGCCATCCTGCCGGAGCTTGACGAGCTCGATGAGATTGAAGTGCGCGATGGCGATCTGAAGGTGGACACCTTCCGCGCCTCGGGCGCGGGCGGCCAGCACGTGAACAAGACCGATTCCGCCATCCGCATCACCCACCTGCCCTCGGGCCTAGTGGTGGAATGCCAGGACGAGCGCAGCCAGCACAAAAACCGCGCACGCGCGCTGTCGCTGCTCAAGGCCAAGCTGCTGGACGCCGAACGGGCCAAGCAGTCCGCCGCCCAAGCCCAAGCGCGGCGTCTGCAGGTGGGCAGCGGCGATCGCAGCCAGCGCATCCGCACCTACAGTTTTGCCCAGGGCCGCATCACCGACCACCGGGTGGAGGGCCTCACCCTGTACGCCCTGATGCAAATCCTGGACGGCGACCTGGACGACCTGGTGGAGCGCCTCACCCGCGAACACCAGGCCGACGAACTCAAGCTGCTGACGGAGGCCGCATGAGTAACGCGCGCGAGTTCCAGCCGCTAACGCTGTGCGTGCTGACGGTGTCCGACAGCCGCACGCCGGCCAACGACAGCTCGGGCGATTACCTGGTGGAGGCGCTGATGCAGGCCGGGCATCGGCTGCACGAGCGCGCGATCGTCCCCGACGACAAATACCAACTGCGCGCGCTGGTGTCACGCTGGATTGCCGACGAGGCCGTACACGGCATCCTGGTGACCGGCGGCACCGGATTCACCGGCCGCGATTCCACCCCGGAAGCGCTGCTGCCGCTACTGGACAAGGCGATGCCGGGCTTTGGCGAAATGTTCCGGGCGCTGAGCTTCGAAGAGATCGGCACCAGCACCCTGCAGTCGCGCGCCTTCGCCGGGTTGGCAAACGCCACGTTCCTGTTCGCCCTGCCCGGCTCCACGTCGGCCTGCCGCACGGGCTGGGAGAAGCTGATCCGGGCCCAGCTCGACGCGCGGACCCAGCCCTGCAACCTCGCAAACCTGCGGCCGCGCCTGCGCGAGGCCTGAACCCGTCCATCCAACCAACGCACCGGGGATCGCGATGTCCAGATACAAGCGCAAGCAGTACCAAGACGAGCTGGAAAAGCTGCAGATCGAACTCAACGCCACCGCGCGCTGGCTGCAGCACACCGGCAAACGCTTGGCCATCGTGATCGAGGGCCGCGACACGGCCGGCAAGGGCGGCGCCATCAACGCCATCGCCAGCTGCCTCAACCCGCGCCAATGCCGCACCGTGGCGCTGGCCAAGCCCAGCGAACGCGAGGCCGGGCAGTGGTACTTCCAGCGCTATGTGCCGCACCTTCCGGCGGCCGGCGAAATCGTCCTGTTCGACCGCAGTTGGTACAATCGCGCGGGCGTGGAAAAAGTGATGGGCTTTGCCACCACCGCCCAGGTAACCGCCTTCCTCAAGCAGGCGCCGGTGTTCGAGCAGCAGCTGGTGGATGACGGCATGCTGTTGTTCAAGTATTGGCTGGCGGTGGACCAAGCAGAGCAGGAGGCGCGCTTTTCCGATCGGCTCAACGACCCGCTCAAGCGCTGGAAACTCTCGCCCATCGATGTCCAGGCCCGGGAAAAATATGCGGCCTATGGCCAGGCGCGCGAGGCCATGTTCAAGGCCACCCATCGGCGCCACACGCCATGGCAGGTAGTGGATTTCAACGACCAGAAAGCCGGGCGGCTCAACCTCATCCGCCACCTTCTGGACCACTTGCCCGACCAGGCGGTACCCGAACCGCGGATCGAGTTCCCGCCCCTGAAGGGCAAGCCGGGCAAGGAGCGTTACTCCGGCCTGGTGAAGCCGATCAAGGGCAAGTACTGAGCGGGCTCAGCCGGCCTTGATGGCCTCGTCGATCGCCGCCGCCAGCTCGACGGACGTGAGCGGGCCCAGGAATTTGCGCACCACGCGGCCATCCGGGGCGATCAAGTAGGTCATGGGCAGGCCGCGCGGGGTTTCGAAATCCGCGGGCGGGCTGTAGACGTCCAGCAGCGCAATCGGGTAACCGGCGGGGTGTTTGACCAGGAATTCGCGCATAGCGTCCGGCTCGATTTCCTCGTAGGCCAGGCCGATGACGCGGACGTCGTCGCGGGCGGCGTCGAAAGCCGAGAAGTCCGGGATTTCCTTCAGGCAGGGTTTGCACCACGTGGCCCAGAAATTCACCACCACCCACTGGCCGCGCTGCGCGGCCAGGTCGAACTCGCCGTCGTCCAGCGTCTGCACCACCAGGGTGGGATGGGTTGGCAGTGGCGCGGGTTCGGCGGGAACAGCGGCTGCGGGCTGCGCCGTAGCCGGCGCGGGTGCGGGTGCCTGCGCGGCTGCGGGCGGTGCTGGTGGCGCGGGTTCGGCGCTGGGACGGCATGCGGCCAGGGCAAACAGCAGGGCAAGGGACAGGGCACGGAAGCTCATGGTGGGTTGGTATCCTGAGGCGGAATGAAATAGCTGCCCACGCTGCGCGCCAGCGGCGCCTGCAGCGGGGATCGGAGGTTTTCGAGCGCTCGCGTGGCGCAGCGGCCAATGGCATCGTCCACGCCGGGCACGGGCACCGATGGGTCGGGAATGCGCAGGCCCAGGCCTTCATGCAGGTCGCCCAACGTCACGGTGTCCAGGTCGCGGCTGAGCAGCCAGGTGCCGTCCTCGGCGCGCTGCACGATGCCCAGGCTCGAGAGCCCCGAAAGCATGCGCTGGAGCAGATCGTCGGTGAACATCGGGTCGCATTTCTGCATGTCCAGCAGGTGCAGGCCTTGGCCACGGCGGCGCGATTCATCCAAGCGACCGAGCAGGCGCAGGTAGCCGTACATTTCCATGCCCGGCGGCAACTGCAGCGCGCGCGGCTGGTAGCGGAACGAGGACAGCGACGAAGCCATCGAAGCACCCAGCAGCACCACCACCCAACTCAGGTACAGCCAGACCATGAAGATGGGCGCCACCGCGAGCGCGCCATACAGCTGCTCGTAGGTAGGCACGCCAAGCAGGTAGGCCGCAAACGCGCGCTTGGCCAATTCGAACAGCACGGTGGCGAACAGCCCGCCGGCCAGCGCGAACCGGAACGGCACGCTGCGGTGTGGGATCAGCCAATAGGCCGTGCTGAAAACGACCAGCTCCACCAGATTGGGCAGGTAGCTCAAAGCGCGCGCGCTCCAGCCGGCCTCGTTCACGCCCGATAGCGCCGGCAGCGAGAACAAATACGAGGTGATTGCGAGGCTGGCCACCGCCAGCAGGGTGCCCAGCGTGAGCAGCGTCCAGTACACGAGGAAGCGGATCAGCCGCGGCCGTGGCGTCGGCACCCGCCAGACCCGGTTGAAGGTGGACTCGATGCTCCACATGGTCAGCAGCAGGGACACCAGCAGGGCGCCAACACCGGTGAGCGTGAGTTGGTCGGCGGTGGCCGCGTACTTGCTCAGGACGGCCTGCACCGCGCGCGCGGAACTGGGCACGAAATTGGCGAATACGAAGTTGGTCAGCTGCTCGGTCCAGACATCGAAGACCGGGAACGCCGACAGCACGCTGAACACCACCATGCTCAGCGGCACCAGCGCGAACAGCGTGGTGTAGGCCAGCGCGCCGGCAGTTTCGAAGCAGCGATCGTCCAGGAAGCGCGTCCACAGGAAATGTGAAAACGACTGGATATGCTCGCGGTCGATGCGCGCAATCCACTGGCGGAGGGTAGCGGCGATGGCCATGCCCGGATGATAGCAGCGCCCCTTCACCCCCCGCCCCGCAGCGCTTGGGCTAGGCTAGCGGGGTCTACGGAGCGGCCCATGAGCGAAATCCTGGTTCTGTACTACAGCCGCGGCGGATCGGTGGCGCAGCTGGCGCGGCAGATCGCCCGCGGCATCGAGGAAGTGCCTGGCATGCAGGCCCGCCTGCGTACGGTGCCGCCGGTGGCGCCGGTAACCGAGACAGCGGCGGCGCCAGTGCCCGACGAAGGCGCGCCTTACGTGCGCAAGAGTGACCTGGCCGAGTGCGCCGGCCTGGCCCTGGGAAGCCCCACGCGCTTCGGCAACATGGCCGCGCCGATGAAGCATTTCATCGACACGCTGGGCGCGGAATGGGCGTCGGGCGTTCTGGCAGGCAAGCCGGGCGCCGTGTTCACGTCCACCGCCTCAATGCACGGCGGCCAGGAGTCCACCCTGCTGACGATGATGCTGCCGCTGCTGCACCACGGCATGGTGATAGTTGGCCTGCCCTTCACTGAGCCGGCCTTGAGCACCACCCGCAGCGGCGGCACGCCCTACGGCGCCAGCCACGTCTCCGGCGCACAGGACGATCCGACCCCCACCGACGAAGAAAAGCAGCTGGCGCGCGCGCTGGGGCGCCGACTCGCCGGCATCGCCGCGAAGTTGCAGGCATGAGCCGCGCCGCACGCGTCACCGCGGCCGCCATGATTGCGCTGACGGCGCTGCAATGGGCCTGGCACGGCTGGCTGGCACCGCCAACAACAACACCCGCTTGGGCAATGGCGGCGGCTTTCACCCTGCCGTTGCTGCCCGCACTGTTGCTGTTGATCGTCGGCCACCGCCGCGCGGGATTCTGGGGAGCGCTCGCCGCACTGGCGTACTTTAGCCACGGCGTCATGGCGGCGTGGGTTTCGCCCGAAGTGCGCGGGCTGGCGCTGGCGCAGGCAGCGCTCAGCGCGGCGCTGGTGGTGGCCGCGAGCTGGGATGGCATGAGCGCACGGTTCCGCAAACGTGCGGCGTCGCCACCGCTATAATTTTAGCTTAAAGGCTAAGGAATCCGACATGGACGAGCTTTTGGTAGTCACCACCGGCGGCACCATCGACAAGATCTACTTCGACGACAAGTCGGACTACCAGGTGGGTGATCCGCAGATCGGCCGCATCCTGCAGGAGCTGGGCGTGGCGTTCCGGTTCACGGTGATCCCCATCATCCGAAAGGACAGCCTGCACATCACCGCCGAAGACCGCGAGCTGCTGCGGGCCACGATAGCCGCGCAGCCGGCACGGCACGTGCTGGTGACGCACGGCACCGACACCATGGTGGAAACCGCCAAAGTGCTGTCCAGCCTGCAGGACAAGGTGATCGTGCTCACCGGTGCACTCAACCCGGCTCGATTCCGCGGCTCCGACGCCGAATTCAACGTGGGCACCGCGGTGGGCGCGGTGCAGTCACTGGCGCCGGGCGTGTACATCGCGATGAACGGGCGCATCTGGGACCCG
>JANNQY010000091.1:0-1970 GCA_031400995.1 Lysobacteraceae bacterium | reverse complement strand
ACCCCTGTTTTCGTGCCGCCGCCATCACCGCCCGATAAGGCTCTCGGCAGGAATGCCCAGATTGCGGTGCAGGTTGCGGATCATGCCGATGGTGAGCCCGCGCTTGCCGTTAAGCACTTCGTACACGCGGTTGGGTTGGCCGAGCGATGGCACCAGGTCTTTCACCGTGAGCCCGCCCTGCTCCATGCGAAAGCGGATGGCTTCGATGGGGTCGGGAGCGTCGATGGGGAAGTGCTTGGCTTCATAGGCCTCCACCAAGGTGGCCAGCACTTCGAAACGGTCACCCGCGTCCGTGCCGGGCTCCGGCTCGTCGTTGAAGTAGGCCGAGAGTTCGCGCAGCGCGGCCTGGTGGTCATCGGCGTTTCGAATGGGACGAATGTTCATGGGTCCTCCACGGTGGCGGCGTCGATGCGGCTGTACTCGGCATGGGTGCCGACAAACTTGATGTAGACGGCCTGGAACCGGTAGGCAACGGCAACCACCAGCCGGTAGTCGTTGCCCTTGATGTTGAACACCACCCGGTTGCGTCCGAGGAAGCTAGCGCTGGCATAGCGGCTGCGGATTTCCCACGGCGTGGTCCAGGCGGCGTTCCTGGCTTCATCACACCAGGCCTTCAAGGCTTGCTCGGCGTCCCGGTGGCGCCCCCAAAAATCCCTCAGGTGGCCGACCGCAATTACTCTCATGCCGCCACCTTAGTCCCAATTTGGGACTAAGGCAATCAGCAGACGCCTTGCCGCGGCGTAGGAACCCCGCTCAGCTGCCGATCTTGGTCTGGAAGTAGTTCTGCTCGCCCAGCCGCTCAATCAGCGCCAGCTGGGTCTCGAGCCAATCAATGTGCTCTTCCTCGCTCTCCAGGATGTCGGCCAGCAGCTTGCGGCTGACGAAATCCCCGGCCAGCTCGCAGTCCACCACGCCGGCCTTGAGGTCGGGCACCGCGATGTTCTCGAGCTTTAGGTCGCACTCCAGCGCCTCTTTGGGCGACTGCCCGATGAAGAGCTTGCCCAGGTTTTGCAGGTTGGGCAGCCCGTCCAGGAACAAGATGCGCTCGATGAGCTGATCGGCGTGCTTCATCTCGTCGATGGACTCTTTGTACTCGTGCTCGCCCAGCTCCTTGAGGCCCCAGTTGTTGAACATGCGGGCGTGCAGGAAATACTGGTTGATGGCCACCAGCTCGTTGTAGAGCGCCTTGTTGAGGTGCGCGATGACTTTCGGGTCGCCTTTCATGGCCGTGCCTGCGTTGCGTGGGGAGCGGGCAGCCTAACCCCATCGCAAGGGGCGATGCGGAAACGGGAATCGCTTTCGTTTGTGGGAGGGACTTCAGTCCCGATCCCGCTAAGCCGCGACGGCAAAAACCGCCAGCGGGAACGGCGTGCGCGCCTGGGAGAGGATCTCCCCAGCCATCTGGCTGCAAGTCCCACACCCGCTACCCAGCCCCGTGCGCATGGTCAGCTCGGTCACCGACGCGCAGCCGGCATCCGCGGCATCGCGGATGTCCTGCTCGGTAACGTCGTGGCAGATGCAGACGTACTTGGCGGGCCATTGGCAATGGGAACGGTTCGCATTCCACCGCAGATGCGAATGATTGTCAACTGCCTCGAAACCAGGCCCCAGGAACCGTTCAGCGTCCCGGCCGCCCCGCCGCCACCGGCGGCAGCAGAGCCTGCACGTTGGCCCCAGCCGGCGGCACCGCCCGCTCCCCCGCTACCGCCCGCGCATGCGGCGCCAGGTGGTGCAGGGCCCGCACGTAGACCTCGCGCTTGAAGCTAACCACATGCTCGGCCGGGTACCAGAAATCCACCCACCGCCAGCTATCGAACTCCGGCTTGTCGGTCAGGTCCAGCTTCACCTCGTGCTCTTCGCAGGTCATGCGCAGCAGGAACCACACCTGCTTCTGGCCAATGCACACCGGCCTATTGCCCCGGCGCACGCAGCGGCGCGGCAGGCGGTAGCGCAGCCAGCCCGGGGTGGAG
>JANNQY010000090.1:0-31691 GCA_031400995.1 Lysobacteraceae bacterium | reverse complement strand
CAGGGGCCGTCGGACACACGGGCCACGGGACCGCGCCGGGCCGGGCCAACGGCTTGCGCGCCGAGGTGCGTGCGATAGGATTCGGCGACGGCGCCGCCGTGCCGCCATTGCCGACCAAGGACGCCCCATGACCCCAGCCCTTTTCCGTCCTGCGGCGCTGCGCCGCGGCTTTCTCGCGCCTTCTTGCGCTGCCATCCTGCTCGGCCTGGCCCTGCTGGCCACCGGCCCGGCGCAGGCGGATTCCGAACCCGACCCGCGCGCCACCGCACTGATCAGCGAACTGGGCCTGCAGGCCGGCACCCAGCCCACGCGCGAGCTGCCGGGCTGGCAGCGGCCCACGAAAATCGTGGTGGCGCGCGCCAACGCCGAGCAGCTGGCGCAACTGCAGGCCAGCGTCCCCGGCGTGACGCTGGTGGCCGCGGCGCAGGGCGAGGCGCTGGCCGCGCAATTGGCCGGCGCGCAGGCTGCCATCGGCCTGTGCGATGCAGCCACCCTGGCTGCAGCGCCGGGCCTGCGCTGGATCCAGGCCCTCAGCGTGGGCGTCGAGAACTGCGTGGTGGTGCCGGGCCTGCTGGAGCGCGGCATCGTGCTCACCAACATGCAGCGCACCAGCGGCCCGCCCATCGCCGAACACGCCATCGGCATGGCGCTGGCCTTGGCGCGCGGGCTGCCGCAATTCAGCCGCCGGCAGGTGGCCGGGCGATGGGACGACACCAATCCGGGCATGCGCGAACTGGGCGGCCGCACCCTGTTGGTAGTGGGCCTGGGCGGCATCGGCACCGAAGTGGCGCGCCGCGGCCACGCGCTGGGCATGCGCGTCATCGCCGTGCGTAACTCCAGCCGCGAAGGCCCCGACTACGTCGAGAAAGTGGGCCTGCCGAGCGAAATGCTGGCGCTGGCCGCCGAGGCCGACGTGGTGGTGAACGCCACGCCACTTACGCCGGAAACTACCGACATCTTCAACCGCGCCTTCTTCGATGCGCTGCCGCGCGGCGCTTACTTCATCAACGTGGGCCGCGGCCGCAGCGTGGTCACCGACGACCTGGTGGCGGCGCTGCAAAGTGGCCAACTGGGCGGCGCCGGCCTGGATGTCACCGAGCCCGAGCCGCTGCCCGCAGGCCACCCGCTGTGGGCCATGCCCAACGTGCTGATCACCCCGCACGTGGCGGCCACGTCCGACACGCAGGGCGCGCGCTATTGGATCTTGATCGCGGAGAACCTGCGCCGCTACGCCGCCGGCGAGCCGCTGCTGAACGTGGTGGACATCAAGCGCGGCTACTGAGCTGCCTGCATGCAAGAAAGGGCCTGGATGCGCGGTGCCGGCCGCGCTACAGCGCCGGCAGCACGAACGCGAACACGGCGCCCGCCGCCGTGGCCAGCACCGCCAGCCACCACACCAGCACGCTGAAGCGACGCAGCCGGGCGCAGGTGCGCGCCAGCGCCGGATCGGCCGGGCACGGCAGCCGACGCGCCTGCCACAGCAGCCCGCCCGACAGCGCCAGCATCACCGCGGCCAGTCCAAACACCAGCGCTTTGTGCTCGGACAGCCACACCAGCTGCGGCACCGCGGTGACCAGGCCGGCCAGCGCGGCGCCGGCACCCAGGGCCACCATCACTGCTGGCAACACGCAGCACACCAAGGTGCCGCCAGCCGCCGCCAGCGCCAGCAGGCTCACGCCGGCGTTGCGCTTGAGCGGCGCGATTGCAGGCTCAGTCATCCTTGGCCTCCGCGGTCTTGCGCAGCGTGTCGAGCGCCGCGTCGGTGCGGCGGATGGCCACCACGGTGTAGCCGGCATCGGTAATGGCTTTGGTCAGTTCGGCATCGGCGATGTCGCTGCCGTCCTTCAGCTGCACGGCCACCAGGCGGGTTTCCAGGCTCACGAAGACGTCGGCCGTGGCCTCGAATCCCTTCATGGTTTTCTCGATGCCCTGGGCGCAGAACGCGCACACCAGGCCGTTGACGTCCATTTCGATGGTCTTGGAAAACGCGGCCGGAGCCAGCGCGAGCAGTGCAGTGAACAGCAGGGTCTTGAGGGTTTTCATAGTGTTCTCCGATTCAGAAGTTGAACATGGCCATGGCTTGGAAGTTGCCGTCGGTGGTGGCGCCGAACTCGACCCAAGTGCCGCCCTTGAACAGGCGGACCAGCAGCGCGGTTTCGGTGCCGTCGTACAGGCCGCCGGTGTACTGGCGGCCCTGCACCAGGATCCAGGTGGCAAGGGTGTCGTAGTCGTGCTCGTAGGGCGCGACGCCTAATTGCAGCGTGTCGATGCGGTGCGAGTAGTAGTCGCTTTCCTGCAGGTCCATTCGCAGCGCCGAATAAATGCGCCGCGTCTCGTAGTCGAACTGCAGGCCGACATTGCGCGCCAGCGTGCTGCCGCTGAAATCACTGCCGGTAGCGCGGCCCAGGCCACCCCAGACGAACACGTTGGCCTGCGCACCCGGCAAGTTCCAGCGCTTGGCCAGCAGGTTGCCGCGCACGGTGACGATGTCGCGGCGCAGGTCGCCGCTTTCGTCCTTGAGCTCCAGCCAGCCGCCGCCGGCCGACCACCAGTACTTGGGCGCATAGAAGGCCTGCACCTCGACCATGTTGCCGCCGCCGTACTCGGCCATCACGGTACTGCCGCGGGCGAAGGAAATGGGCTTGGCGGCAGCCGGCGTCGTGCCTACGCACAGCGCCAGGGCCACCAACCCGATGCTTATCGATTTCATGTTTTCTGCTCCGTCAACGCCGCGATGCGGCGAGACCCGCACGCGTGCGGGTGTTGGCTAACGCGGAGTCAGGCGATGGGTGGACGTAGCGACACGCCAAGTTGTGCGGCGGCGTCAGGCACGGCCGTCGGGGCAGGCTGCAGACGCACTGGACCGGCCATCATGAGTGGCGCCGACACGGCCACCATCAACGCCGGCGCCATGCGGCAGGCGCCGGGATCGCAGCTGGCGTCCGCGCAGCAGCCGCTGTCGCAGGCCTCATCGGCGGGCGGCGGCGACGCGCCGTGACAGGGCGAATCGATCGCGTCAGCCGCAGTGGCGGCCTGCACCTGCGCGGACGGCATGGCCAGCGCCGGACCGGCCGCCAGCGTGAGCGCCAGCAGCAGGTTCAGGGCAAATCGGAGGGCATGGCGGGCGGTCATTGCCGGGAAGTATAGCTCAGGCCTACTTGCCGCTGTCGGTGCCAGCCGCGGCCGGGCCAATGCGCGCCAGCAGCGCCTGGAAGCGCGGGTGTTCATACAGCGGCACCAGGTCGCTGTCGTTGGCCATCCAGGCACGGTCGCCCCAGCCTTGGCTTACCGCCTGTTCCAGCAGGGTGATGGCGCGCTCCGTCTCGCCCATGCCGGTGTAGAAACAGGCCACGTTGTACAGCACCACCGGCTCGTTGACGCCCTGCTTCATCGCCTCTTCCGCCAAGGCCGTCGCCTTGGCTTTCTCGCCCACCCGATAGAGGTTTTGCGCGGCGAAATAGATGGCGCGGGTATCGTGCGGATTGAGCTTGAGGTGGCGCTCCAGCGTGCCCAGGGCGCCCAGCCGAACGCGCATTTCGTCCTGCTTGCGGCCCAACGAGGCGTAGGCCATCGCCAGGAACATAGGCACCTGGAAATCCTCGGGGTTGACCTCGGCCGCCTTGGTATAGAGCTGCGCGGCCTTTTCGATGCGGCCTTGCGAGGACGCCGCCAGGCCGTAGTAGTACCAGGCATCGAACAGATTGGGATTGAGCGTTACCGCCGCCTCGAACTCGCGCTCGGCTTCGTCGTAGCGTTCGCTGATGAACAGTGCCAGGCCGCGCGAGGCACGCGCCTCGGCGCTGTCGGGGTCAAGCATCACCGCCTGCTCGCTGGCCCGGTTGGCGCGCTCTACGTTCTGCGGCGTGGCCTCGGCATAGCGGTACAAGTGGGAGTAGGCGTCGGCCACACCGGCATAGGCCAGCGCGTACTTGCTGTCCACGCCGATGGCCTGCTCGAACATGCGGATAGCCAGTTCGTAGTCGCGCTTGGCCATCGAGTACATGTACTTGCGGCCGCGCAGGTAATAGTCGAAGGCCTCTGGATCAGAGGTGGCGACGAACTGGATGGAGCGGCGCTCCTGCGGGGTCAAGGTGACCTGCAGCGCGCGCACGATGCTGTGGGCAATGTCGTCCTGGATGGCAAACACGTCCTTCATCTCGCGATCGTAGGTTTCCGACCACAAGTGCGAGTCCGACTCCGCTTCAATCAGCTGGGCGGTGATGCGCACGTGCTCGCCGGCGCGCCGCACGCTGCCCTCCAGCACCGTGGACACGCCCAGCTCGCGCGCCACCTGGGGAATGCTGACTTCCTTGCCCTTGAAGTTGAAAGCCGAGGTGCGCGAGGCGACCTTGAGCTGCGGCAGCTTGGCCAGCAGGTTCAGGATTTCCTCGGAAATGCCGTCGCTGAAATACTCGTTCTGGGCGTCGCCGCTCATGTTCACGAAGGGCAGCACCGCAATGGTGCGGCGGGCTTCCTCGACGCGTGCGGCGGGCCGCGCCAAGGGTGCCAACGGTTCGCGCACCGCCGGCTCTGGAAGCGGCGCAACGGCCTGGGTGGGCGGCGTCTTCACCAAGCCCTTGGCGCTGAGGTCGAACATCCAGCCCATCATCACGGCGACGGGGAAACCCAAGGCCACCAGCACGATCACCAGCGTGGCGAACCACGTGGGCAGGTTGAGGTGCGGCACCACGGTGGTGGTTACCTGGATTAGCGCCCAGCCCATGATCACGTAGGCGACGGCCGTCCGAACCACCCGGCGGCGGCGCAGTTCGGCAAAAAAACGGCCCAATGGCGATTCGGCTTCAGGTTCTGACATTACGCGCCCCCATCCCGGCGAGTCATGTTGGGCGCAGCGCAAGAAGTTCGCAACCGCCTGCTCCCTGGCGCCCGTCAGGGCGTGGCGGTCACCGTCCGGGCATTGTCCAGGCCCCGGCGCAGTGCCTGCGCCCAGGCACGCGCGGCGATGCGAGCTTGCGACACGTTGTCGACGCGGGTGGTGAATTGCGGCTGCATGGACTCGCGGCCGGCGCTGCGGTCGAAGACGCGCATCAGCAGCTCGCCGCTGCTGGAGTCACGCAGCTCGGCCACCAGGGTCATCTCGCCCACCGACGTGGTGTAGACGCGGACGCGCCCGGCGCCGGATAGATCGGGAGCATTGATGTTGAGGTTCACGATGTCCATCTGCACCGCCAGCACGTCTTCGCCAGCGTCGTCCGCAAGGGTGTAGCCACCCCGCTCCAGCTCTTCGCGAACCACGGTCTCCACCAACGTGGCCAGCTGGGCGCGAATGCGCTCCACGTCGCTGGCGCGCACCCGGGTGCGGGTGCCCGTGGTGGCGTTGCGCTCCCAATTGCGGCGGAAGGCCACCGACACCGGCGCCAGTTGCACTTTGGTGAAACCCTCCAGCGTAGCGCCAGGGGCGACGAAAACGATGTCCAGGCCGCGCACCTGGGTGCGCTGCAGCCCGTCCTGGCTGAACTCCGCGGTGGCCTGCCTGGCGCTGGTGGGCGGCGCGGCGGCGGGGGCGGTTTGTGCGGTGGCGCTGCCGGCAAAAAGGGCGAGTGCGGCAGCTGTCGCAAACATGGCGGTCGGTGTCATCGCGGATGTCCTGGGTTCGGGGTTCGGAATACGAGGCTTGGCAGCGCCCGGCTCAGGGCGCCGGGGCCTCCACTGCGTAGCCAAGCTTTTCCAGCTCCACAAGATAGCCTTTTTCACCCACCACCCGCGCCATCGACAGCACGGCGAAACTTTCCGGATTTTCGGCCAGCGCTTTCTCGGCAGCGGCCAACCAGGCTGCCTTGGCGCGCGCCGGCAGGTCGCTGAAGCCGCTGCGTTGCGCCAACCCGGTGCTCAACAGGGCGTCGGTGCAAGCCTGGCTGTTGTCGGTGTAGGGCAGCTCGCGCAGCATCGCCACTTCGCCCTGCGCCCAGGCGTTGGCGCGGGTGGCCAAGGTGTCCAGGTCGTTCTCCACCTGGTCCATGGTTTTCCGGAAGCAGTCCAGGTCGCTCACCGGGCTGTTGGCGAACTCCTTCACGGCGGCCTTGGCGTCTTCCACCACCAGGGTGATTTCGGGCCGCTCGGTCGGCACGTCGTGGTCCTTGGCGGCGCGCTTCACCACGCGCATCACCACGTCACGCCAGGACAGGTCTTGCTGCTCGAACGCGGCATCGCGCAGCTCCATCACGGCCAGGATGGGGCGGCGTTTTTCCAGGCTATTGTCGCGCGGCAGGTAGCGCGCCTTGAGCGTGAGCCAGCGGGCGTAGTCGGCGGGCGGCAGCACGTCCTGCAGGCGCTCCTTGTCTGGATTGTTGCGCGCGCTCATCAGCCGGGGCAGCAGGAAAATGCCGCCCAGCGCGGCGCCCTTGGCTTCAAGCTGCACCGTGGGCGGCAGCAGCAGCACGGCCGATGCGGCCACCTTGGCTTCCACTTCGGCTGAATTCCACTCCATGCGCTTGGGCAAGGGCGCCACCGTGCCCAGCACCCACAGCACGCGGCCATCGCGCGACACCTTCCACAGGCCCGGTCCGGGCTGCACGCCGCTCACCACCATCGTCTCCAGCACCTGCAGGCCAGTGTCGTTGACGAACTCCTCCTCGGGCGGCGCCGGCTCGGGTGCCTGTGCGCTGGCGGCAGCGCAGGCCAACAGGGCGGCGCAGGTCCACGTGGGATAACGCAGCAGGGTGGACCAGCGGTGGCTCATCGGAATACTCGCGCAGGGCGACCGCAGGTTGCGGCCAGACCCGAACTTACCGCGCTGGGGTTTCCTTCACCGCTGCCGAAAGTAAGGGCGGTCAGGTGCCGGTCAGACAGCTCAGCTGCTGCGGCGAGCCTGCTGGATCAACTGCGCGATGTGGGTATCGCCTTTTTCCAGCAGCTCCACCGGCGTGAACTGGAAACCGGTGAGCACCATCGCCTCGCCCACGCACCACTCGCGCTGCTCGCGCGTGAAGGTGGCCGCGCCGACGGCCGCCGCAGCCAGCAATTCGGCGCTGGGGACGGTGTCCTGCGGCTCGGGGGCACGCGGGGTGGCCGGGCCGGCGCTGACGGCCGCGGCTTTTTCGACAGCCGCCCTCAACCAATGCACGCGCGCCAAGGCCACGGCCAGGCGGTCACCGCCGTCCTTGAGGCTGGGCACGGCGGTGGCGAGGGCGCCCAGCAAGGCGTCGCGTTCGAGCGTAACGGCCTGAAGTGCGGCGCTCTGCGCCAAGTGCGCATCCTGCTGGCTGGCGACCTGCTGCTCCAGCTGCACGATCTCGGTGGCCGGATCCACCAAGGTCTTGGCGGCCAGCAAGCGCATGACTTTTTCGCCAAGCCGGGTGTAGATGGCGGGATCGCTGAACTTGAGGTCGCGCGACGCGGTCTGCCAAGCCAGCGCCACCTGGCTGACGGTCTGGGACCGCTCCGGAGGCGCGCCCGGGGCGGCCTCGTTCACCGGCGCGGCGCCGGGCGCGGGGGCCGGCGAAAGGTTGGCGTTGGCGACGGCCTGGATGGCCAAATCAAGGCGATCGCAGAGCTCGGTCTTCTGGAAGTCGCGCGCCAGTTTTCGCAACTCGATGCGGCAGTCGATGAGCAGGGCGCGCAGATCCTTCATGCGGCCATTCTATGCCCGGCAGCGGGCGCGGCGCTCACGGCGCCAGCAGGAACTTGAGCAGGTTGTTCTGGAAGTAAGGGTTCACGAAAAGCTGGTCGTGGGTTTCACAAAGGAAGAAGCTCTGGGCTGTCGGGTAGACACCACGGGCACCGCCGGCGCCATCGGGCAGGCCCAGGCCCAGCTGCGATTCGCGGGTGACCAGGCTGTCGCCCGGCAGCAGCATCAGGCGCTCGTAGTCCACGCCTTCCACCTGCGCCTGCACTTCCTCGGGGCGAATCACCAGGCGCTCACCGTCCTCGCCCCGGTCCAGCACCGCGCGCGCCGAGGTCAGCATGCAGTCGCCGCCGAACACCGCGATCCGCACGCCAGTGGTGCGCACGGGTGCACTTACCGCCTGTTGGAAGCGCTTGGCCCGCAGCAAGTGGCGGACAAACAGCGCCTGCAGCTCCGCCATCTGCAGCGCGCCGGTGGCCGGGTCGGGCGCCGCTTCGAGTACGCGCGCTTCGAGCTCGGGTGAAAACACCGACCAGCGCCGGCTGCGCCAGTTTTCCGGGTCGTAGAAGTCGAAATCCAGCAGCTTGCCGTCGGGGGAATACACCACCGGCGCGTCCGGATGCGGCATCGCCTCGTATACCGTGGCGAACGTGGCCAGCACCTCCACCGGCACCGTGCGCCAGGCAATCTTGAAGCCTTGCTGCAGGCGTTCGAAGCTGGTGACCGCGCCCATGCTGGGCGTGCCCAGCAGCACCATGCGCCGGATGTACTTGGACCCTTCTTCCCACGGGGTGAGTTCACCCTGGGTCAGCACGTCCTTGGGGCCGTAGCGCAGGTAGTAGTTGGCAATCAGGCCGCCGTTGCTGTGGGCCAGGATATCCACGCGCAGCTTCGGGTCGCCGTAGTCGCGGCGGATCTGCTCCACCATCGCATGCAGCTGGCCCACGGCCACCAGGTTTTCCTTGCGCCAGTCGTACAGCAGCACGTAGTAGCGACGGCGGTCGCTGCTATCCACCGGCTCGCCGGGCGTGCCGCGCTTGAAGCGACCCACGGTCTCGAGACTGCCGGTGAGCGCGGCGTAGAAATCGGTGCGGCCCACGCCATAGAAAAGATCGCCGGGCACCAAGCCGCCGCCGCTCTCCTCGACCGCGCGCATGCGCACCAATTCGCGGTACTCGCTGAAGGCCAGCGAGCCGATCGTGCCGGGCCAGAACTCCTTGCCGCTGCTGCGCTCCACCAGGGTGGAGCCCATCAGCCCGTGGATCACAATCACCGGCGGCTGCGCTGCGTTCTGCACATCCATCTCGTACAGGCGCTCCAAGTCCGGGCGCACCGGTGCGCTGCAGGCCACCATCAAGGCAGCCAAGCCCAAAGCGGCAAGGAGTCGGATCGCACCCATCATCTTTGGATTCTCTCATCGCCGGCGCGGCCAGACCATGGCCGCAACGGCACTTGCATTGCCGTGATTCAACCGGCGGCAGCAGCCTCCGCGCGCTGAGACGGCGGATAGTCGGAATAGCCTGCGGCGCCGGGGGTGTACAGCGTAGCCGCATCAAGGTCGGCCATGGCTGCCCCCGTACGCAAGCGTTCGGGAAAGTCCGGGTTGGCGATGAAGGGGCGGCCGAACGACACCAGGTCGGCCAAGCCGGCCGCCAGGTCGGCCTCGGCGCGGGCGGCATCATAGCCGCCGTTGAGTATCAGGCTACCCGGGAACCGCGCGCGCACCTGCGTCAGCAGCTCGCCCGTGACGCTGCCGCCCGCGAGGTGCAGGTAGGCGACACCGTGCTGCGCCAGGCCGTCCACCAAGGCCAGGAACTGCTCGGTCTCGCCTTCGAAGTTGGCCTCCAGGTCGTTGAAGGGATTGAACGGCGACAGCCGCACGCCCACGCGTTCGGCGCCAATGGCCGCCACCGTGGCCGCTACGGTTTCGAGCACGAAGCGATTGCGGCGTTCCGCGCTGCCGCCGTACTCGTCCTCGCGCTGGTTGCTGCGCGGGTTGAGGAACTGGCCCAGCAGGTAGCCATTGGCCCCGTGCAATTCGACGCCATCCACGCCGTTGGCCACCGCCAGGCGCGCCGCGCGCACGTGGTCGTCGCGCAGGCGCTGCAGGTCCTCGGCATCGGCTGCCCGCGGCACCGGGTGCGGCTGCATGCCGGCGCTGTCGGTCCAGATTTCGCCCGCAGCGGCAACGGCCGAGGGCGCGACCAGGCTGGCGCCGGCGGGCAGGTTGGCGGGGTGGCCCACGCGCCCGGTGTGCATCAACTGGATGAAGAAGCGACTGCCGCGCGCCTGCACCGCGCGCGCGATTTCACCCCAGGCGGCGCCCTGTTCGGCGGTGAACAGACCGGGGATGCGCGCGTAACCCAGCCCTTCGGGCGACGTGGCCGTGCCCTCGCTGATGACCAGGCCGGCGCCGGCGCGCTGGCGGTAGTACTCGAGCATCAGCGCATTGGGCAGGTTGCCGGTGGCCCGGGAACGGGTGAGCGGCGCCATGACGATGGCGTTCTGCAGCGGGGTGGGGCCGAGGTGGGTAGGGGTGAGCAGGCGCTGGGTCATGACGGTCTCCGTGGGTCTGGCAGCCAAGTTGGGTACCCAGCGTGTCGAAACAAAGTGATGCCGCCATGACGTATCGTTGCCCGCATGGAACACTTCGTGACGCCACGCCCACGGCCTGCGCGCTGCAATGCACGCGTGAATTTCGCCCGTGCGTTGCTGCTGCTGCTTTTGCCGATGCTGGCCGCCCCCGCGCTGGCCGAACCCGCGCCGTTCGCCAATTCGCGCTTCGAAACCATCGCCGGGGTGCGGGTGCACGTGCGGCATTGGCCCGCAGGGCCAATCGCCACCGGCTGCCCGGTGCTGCTGGTGCACGGCTTTGCCGGGTCCACCTATTCGTTCCGTGAACTGGCGCCGGCGCTGGCCGCCGCCGGGCACGACGTGTGGGCCTTGGACCTGCCGGCCTATGGCTACAGCGCCCGCATGCCCTTCCCCGGCACCGCAGGCGACGCCTTGATGCCCTGGCTGCGCGCGCACGGCCGCGGCTGGTGCCTGCTGGGCCATTCCATGGGCACGCGGGTGGTGGGCGAACTGGCGCGGCGCATGCCCGAAGACCTCCACGCGGTGGTGTACGTGGCGGGCAATCCGATCCTGTCGCCCAAGGAGCTGCGCAGCCGCGAGCGCTACAAGTCGCCGCGCATTCGCCGCTTCCTGGCCGCACTGGCCGAAAGCCGCTACCTGAGCGAGCCGGCGCGCGTGGGCGATCTGCTTTCCAAGGCCTACGGCCGCAAGGCCACCGACGCGGAGATCCAAGGCTACCTAACGCCGCTGAGCCCGCCCGGCTCAGCGCTGGCGATAATGAATGGCTATTCCGCTGTGTGGCCGCCCAACTCCACCGGCCCGCAGCTGCAGGGCGTGCCCACCCTGATCCTGTGGGGCGAGAAGGATGCCTGGGTGAAGCCCGAGGTCGCCGACCGCCTGCAGGCCGCACTGCCCGAGGCCAAGCGCGTCACCATCCCTGGCGCCGGCCACATGCCGATGGAAACCCATCCCGGGCCCACCCGCGACGCGGTGCTGGCGCACTTCCGCCGCAGCGCCCGGATAGCGCGCGCGCTCTGAGGTTTACTTCAGCGCCAGTTCCACCGACACCTTGCCGTCCTTGGTCGGCAGCGGCGCCACGCCGGTGACGAACACGCGCGCCGGATCGAGCTCGCCGGCGGTCAGCAGCGCCGACTGGATGGCTTCGGCGCGGGCCTGGCCCAGGGCCGTCAGCTCGGCGTCGGTGGGTGCAAAGCGCGGCAGCAGTTCGGCCGTCAGCCAGGTCACCTCATGCGCGTCGCGCAGGCCGCGCTTGGCCGCTCGGTCGGCGTCCTCGGGCGGTTCCGCGGCGTCGGGAATCTTTGCGCGCGAACCGAACTGGTCCTTGTAGAGATCGCGCAGCAAATCGATCCGGTCCTCGGGCTCAAGCGCGTCCAGCGCGAATGTCTCGCCCTCCGGCGTTTCCGCCAAGGCGCCCAGCGCGGCCAGGAAGCGCCGTTCAGTCAAGGCCTCGGTGTCCAGTTCGGGCACCTGTGCCGCCGGCACTTCGATGCGCAGCTGCGGGCGATCGGCGAGCCCCTTGGCCAGGGCAGCCAAGCCCTGCTGCTGCTCCGGCGTCAGTGTTGCATCGCCGGGCGCAAACACCACGAACTGGGCGTCCTCCGCGCCCTCGAACAGTGAGCCGAGGAAGGCGAACGGCGCCGTGACTATCTTCACCACCAGGTTCTTCACGATCTGCCAAACCACCGGCCCGATCCGGAAGCTGGGGTCGTCCAGCGTGCCCGCCACCGGGAAATTGATGTCGATGACGCCGTTGCGATCCTTGAGCAGGCTGGTGGCCAGGCGGATGGGCAGCGACACTTTTTCCTGGCTGTCGGTAGCCTCGCCCCACTCCAGCTGGTCAAGCACGATGCGGTGGCCAGCCTCGAGTTTGCGGTCGCGGATCTTGTAGTCCAGCTCGGTGGTGAGCTTGCCCTTGGCGATGGCAAAGCCGGCGTACCGCCCCGAGTACGGATTGAACACCGGCAGGTCGATATTGCGGAACGCCAGCTTCAGATCGGTGCTCTGGTCGTAGCGGAAGGGGTTGAGTTCGCCATGGATAGTTACGGGCGAGAACTTGTTCACCACGAAGCCCTCGAGGTCCACTTTGGCACGGCTGTTGGGCTGGGTGGACAGGCCGCGGATGCTGCCATCGAGCGATTCGATCCGGGCCTGGAAATTTGGCTGGATGAAGTTGTCGGCAAAGCTCAAGGTGGCGCGCTGCAGGAGAATCTCATCAATCCGGATCGCCATCTCGGGCGCGGTGGTGGGCGCTGCCGTCTGCACCGCCACGGCGGGCGCGGAAACACCTGTCTCGGGCGACATCACCCGCGCCAGGTTGATGCTCTGGTCGGGAGCGATCACGGCGCGCAGGAAGGGCTGCTGGAACGTCATTCGCTTGACGCTCAGTGCGTCCGGCCAAAGCGCCAGGTCCATCCCTTCGATCTGCAGCTGCTTCCAGCTGACCAACTCTTCTTTCTGCGCGCGGTCCACCGCTTGGAATTGCGCCACCGTGGCCTCACCGGCGAAGCGCAGGTAGGGCTCGGCATCGGGCGCGGCCAACCAAGCCTTGCCGGTGGCCGACAGCGTGCCGCGGGACACGTCCACGGCGGCCATGTCGGCAAAGTAGGGCTGCAGTTTTGGCAGCGGCAGGCCGACCAAGGCTACGTCCAGTTCGGCCGCCAGGGTTTCGGGAGTCACTTGGCCCTGCGCTTTCAGGCTGGCGACGCCGTCAATGGTGGTCTCGAGCGTGATCGGCACCGGCTGGTTCATATCCAGGCTGATGGCGCTGGCTTCCATGGCCAGTGGCGCCAGCTTGAAGTCCACCGCAGGCGTGACCGTGCGGTCCTGGAAATCCACCTGGGCATTGGTCACTGCCAAACGCTTGAGCTGCAGTTTCCATTCGGGCGCGGCGGCCGCGGCGGCGGCGGCCGGCGTCTGCACTTTGGCGCCATCCGCGGCGGTGCCCGCGACCGGCGTGGCGGCGGCGGATGCCGGCGCCGAGGCAGGCACGCCAGCCAACAGACGGTCGATGTTGAAGCTGCCGTCGGCCTGCTGCAAGGCCTGCACCTGGGCGCCGTCCAGCGTTACAGAGGCGATGTCCACGGTGCCCTTGGCCAAGGACAGCGCCACGTCGGCCACGTCCAGCTTCGGCAGCCGCACCCAGTCCTCTGTATTGCCGACTTCGCGCAGCGCCAAGCCGGTACCGGTGATGTGCGGCAGCGTGACTTCAAGCTGCATCGGTTCGTTGAGGCGGAATTCGTACTGCCCGGCCAGGTCCAATTCGCCGGCCGAAATCTCGAACGGCAGATCCTCGCTGGTGAACTCCCACAGGCTGCGTGCCTTGAGCTTGCGGATGCTGAACTGGCCCTGCGAGCTCACCGGCTGCAGCGACATCTGGCCCTGCCACTCGAAGCCCTCGCCGGTGTCGCTGAGCGCGGTGAGCTTGAAGCCGCCACCTTCAGGCGTGGTGCGGAAGTTGAGCAGCTCGAACTGGATGGGCGCGAGGATTTTCTCGGGCTTCTGGCGCCGGCTGCGATCGGCGAAATTCACCTGGCCGCGGCTCACCACCAGCTGCTGCACCCACACCGCGGGCAGCGGTTCCTCCTCCGACGCCACCGCTGGATCCGGCTCGGGGATCAGCGCCGCCAGGTTCAGCGCACCGTCCGGGCCAATGATGGCGCGCGCGAACGGACCATTGATGCGCACGGTCTTGAACACCCACGCGCGCTCCCAGAGCGAGGCGAGCTGCAGGTTCACGTACAGGCGCTCGAGCGCCAGCAGCGGCTGCGCCGGATCCGCGACGCGAATATCGCGCACGGTCATTTCCAGCGTGAAGGGATGGGTGATCACCTCGCCCACGCTCACCGGCACGCCCATCGCAGCGCTGCCCTGTTCGACGATGGCGTTGCGCACCAGCGACGGCGCCCACCAGAAGCCGACGGCGGCATACAGGCCAATGGCAACCAGCGCCGCTGCGGGAATCCAGATTCGCTTGCGCTTGGTCCAGGCCGGCATGGTCGCTCCCCCGAGTCGTCAGGTCGCCATCATGGTCGGGCCTCGGGACAACGGCAATACGGACCTTGGGCTAATCTGCTCGTGTCCTCGCCTTCGGGAAATCCCGCCATGACCGCATCGCGCTCATTACTGTTGGCCCTGCTGGTCGCCCTGGCAGGCGCCGCCTGCGCCGGCACCCCACCCACCGCCGCCGTCGCGCCCGCGCCAGCGGACCTGCCCCCCGCCGCCGAGGAGCCGCCCATGACCTGCCAAGCCGACAAAGGCCAGTGGGCCCTGGGCCAAACCGCCGAGGACACCGTGGTGGCCAAGATCGTGGCCGATACCCGCTCCGAGCGGGTGCGGGTGATTCGCCCCGGCATGGCCGTCACCATGGATTTCCGCGAGGAGCGGGTGAACGTGGAAGTGGACGCCGAGAATCGCATCGTCTCCGTGCGCTGCGGCTGATCGGTTCCATCCAGGGGGCGGCCGTCTGCCTGACGCTGCCTTCATGCCGGCAGCCGCACTCTGCGCCCGTGAAATCTGCCCTGGCTGCCCCCCTGCGCGCTTGGATGCTGCGCGCGTTCCCGCGCGGCGACGGCGATATTGACTACGACCAGCCCGCCGGCGATCCGGGGCTGTTCGGGCCCGGCACGATCACGTGGCGGGTGCACGCCGACTTCCCCGGCATGCTCAGCGGTGGCCTGTGCGCGCTGATGCTGCAGACCCTGCACCCCGCGGCGCTGGCCGGCGTTTGGGACCACTCCAATTTCCGCCAGGACCTGGTCGGCCGGCTGCGTCGCACCACGCATTTCGTGGCCGGCACCAGCTACGCCCCACGCGCCGAGGCCGACAGGCTGGTGGCGCGCGTGCGCCGGATCCATTCCAAAGTCCGAGGCATCACGGAGACAGGCGCGCCCTACTCCGCCGACGACCCGGCCCTGCTCACCTGGGTGCACGTGACCGAGGCTTACGGCTTCCTGCAGGGCTATCGCCGCTACTGCGCGCCGGTGACGCGCGCGGACGCCGACCGTTACTACGATGAAACGCGCGCGGTTGCCGAAGCCCTCGGGGCCCGCGACGTGCCAAGGACCGAGGCTGACGTGGAGGAATACTTCCGGCAGGTGCAGCCGGCGCTCGCTTTCACCGCGCGCTCCCAGACCGTGCTGGAAATCCTCGCAGTGATGCGGCTGCCGGTGCCCATGCCGGGTTTGTCGCGCGACGTCTTCCTGGGCGCAGGCGCAGCGTTGCTGCCGGCCTGGGCTGAACAGCTGCTGCGCCGCAGCCCACGGCAGGCCCAAGGCGCCCAACTGGGCGCCGCTGCGCTGCGGGCCGTGGCACCCCTGTTTCGCGCAGCGCTCAACGATGGCCCGGCCGCACGCGCCGCACGGCGCATGGCCGGCGCCGGCTGAACATCAGGCATCAAAGGCAGATCAGCCGCCGCCGGATTCCGCGTCGAACTCGATGGCATGGCGCTGCCCGTGCTCCAGCGGCGCCTGCCAATAGCGGCCGCGTTCGGCCAGCACGCGGTCGGAAATGGCGGGCAGCGGCAGCAGCGGTGGCAGTTGCTGGGAATAGGGCGAAAACTCGATGTCCATCTGCAGCGACACCGCATGCCCCAGGCCCGGCCGCGGCGCCACCTGTAGCTGCAGGGCGAACCGCCGCACCGTCTCCAGCCGCACAGCTTCGCGCACGGCCGCTTGGCAGATCCGGTACAGCGCGGTGCGGGTGTCATCATCCAACATGTCCACCGGGCCGCTGAAGCTGGGCTCGAACGTGATCCCGCCGTCTTCCAGCATTTCCCGCAGCGGGCCATTGTCCAGCGCGTGGCGCAGGCCGTGGCTGTCGAGCAGGGTGGGCCGCAGTTGCCGCAGTGCGCGGCGCAGGCTGTCCTGGATTTCGCGCACCTGCTCGCGCATGGATTCCAGGAAGCGGGTGCCCTGCTCATCGCGGACGTCGCGAAAGGCCAGGCTGATGCGCGTGCCCAGTGCGTGGATGGCGTGGCCCAGTTCGTAGTCAAGCTCGCTGGCCAGTTCGCGCTGGCCTTGCTCCTCGATGCGTACCAGGCGCTGTGTCACATGGCGCAGCTCACCGGCCAAAGCGCCCAGCTCGGCGTTTTTCTCCGCCAGCTCGCGATGTCGCAAGGCCAGCACTTCATGGCTCAGGCGCAGGGCCGTGCTGGCCGCACCCAGCACCAGCGCGCCGCCGCCCACCACCGCCAGCACCAGCTGCAGGATGGTGACGCTGACCGACAGCAGCCCTGAGTACACCAGCGCCTGGATCACCATGCCCAGCGCCGCCGTGCCCAGCGCCGCGCCTTCCCAGCCGTGGCGGAAGCCAAGGAAAAACAGCGGGGCAAACGCCAGCAGCAGCACATAGGCCGCCAAGCCGACATAGGCCTGGAGCAGCAGGAATACGCACAGCGCCCCCACCAGCACCAAGCCCAGGTCACGCCAGAACCCGGACCGGCGGCGCGCATAAAGGCCATACATCGCGGCAATCAGCAGCGGCGCCAGCACCAGCTGGCCAATCAGGTCGCCGTACAGGAACGCGAACATGCTGGCCAAGGTATCGGCGGTGCTCATCGGCACCGTGACCAGGAACAGCCACAGCACCGGCGACACGCCCGCCGCCGCGAACAGGCCCGCCAGCAGGAACACCAACATCCGGGTCGGGCTGTCAAAAATCGCGCCCGGCTGAGGCCCACGCATCACGAACACCACCGCCGCGTAGATGAACCACGGCACCACACACACCGCCAGGAAGGTGGTGGAGAACAGCGAGTAGCCCAGGATCACCGACTTGATGGCCTGCGCGGCAATCTCGGACGCGGCCAGCCAGCCCCAGCGCTTGGTGGGCGCCAGCCACAGCACGGCCAGGCGCAACCCCGCAGGCAGGAACCACAGTTGGGCCGAAAGCTGCTCCAAGGCCAGCCAAACCAACATCGCTACCCCGGCCACGGCCGCCCAACGCCATGCCTTCCCGGGAGAGGAATCCTGCAGTAGCGCCAATGGATAGGACGACATGTGGCTTGCCTGTTTCCCCGTGGGCCGGCCAGCCCCAGCCAGCATGCTACCGAATCGCGCCGTGAAGGAAGGGCCGCGTACTGCCTTCCGCGCGACTCGCTGGGCCGATATAATCCGGAGATTGTAAGTCCATGGGCTTCGGCCCCCGTCCGGGTACGACTGTGCGCAACCACGATCTGGTCTTCCTCAAGCAGTTCTCCCAAATCATTGCGATCCTGGTGGCCATCACCCTCGCCCTGATCTTGGTGGGCATTTACGTCAACGGCCGCCTGGCGCCCGAGCCCAACTCGGTGGCCATTGCCGCTACCGAGGCGCGCCTGCGCCCCGCAGGTGCGGTGTTCGCCGGCGCCACTGGCGCGGCCGCCCAAGCAGCGGCCAAAGCCGCGGCGGCCGCCGCGGCCGTGGGCCAAGTGGCTTACGACGGAACGCTGGACGGTTCGGTGATCTACGCCAACCTGTGTGGCGCCTGCCACACCGCCGGCGCGGGTGGCGCGCCCAAGCTCGAAGCTGCCGCCTGGGCCGCGCGCATCGCCCAGGGCGCCGAGACAATGCACAACCACGCCATCCTGGGCTTCCAGGGCGCCGCGGGCATCATGCCGGCCAAGGGCGGCAATCCGGCGCTGACGGACGAGCAGGTCATCGCCACCGTCGACTGGATGGTCGACAACCTCAAGTAAGCTCGGGCCTTGCCCCTGCCCAGCGCCGCCTTCGGGCGGCGTTGTTGTTTCTGCCCTTTGGCCCCCTGCCCGCACTCCGGAGCTCCCTCATGCGCATCCGCCTGCTGCTGCTCGCACTTCTGGCCTCGACTAGCCTCCGTTCCCCAGACAGCCTGGCCCAGGTCGCGGCCAACCCTCCGGAGCCCTGCCTTTCAAGCGTTGGCCCGCTGCAGGGCGCTGGACTGCGCAGCCCGATGGAAGGGAAAACGGTATGCGTGGAGGCGCTGGTGGCGGCCAACTTCAGCGGCGGCCTAGGCGGCGTCTTCCTGCAGTCACTGGCCGACGATGGCGACGAAGCCACGTCGGAAGGGCTGTTCCTGCCCCGCAAGCCCGACGCCGAACCCAAGCTGCGCGTGGGCGACCGCGTGCGCGTGACCGGCGTGGTCACCGAGTTGGACGAAGGCGACGCGAGCCTGACCGCGCTGCTGGCGAATAGCGTCGTGGTGCTGGGCACGGGCGCAGTGCCGCGTATCACCGCGCTGACGCAGGCGCCGACCGATTGGGAGCGCTACGAAGGCATGCCGCTGCAGCTGGACGCGCCGCTGACGGTCACCGGCAACGATGGCCTTGGGCGCTACGGCGAGCTGATGGTCAGCTTCGGCGGTCGCCTGTTCGCGCCCACCGAACTGGCGGCGCCGGGGCCGGATGCCCAGGCCATTGCGGCGCGAAACGCCCGGCAAATGCTGCGGCTGGACGATGGCCGCGGCCAGCCCGACCCCAAGACGTTCTGGATGCTGCCCGAAGGCTGGGACGACGCCAAACCGCTGCGCACCGGCAGCGTGGTGACTGGCGTGCGCGGCGTGCTGGACCAGCGCTACGGCAGCTACCGCCTGCAGTTGACCCAAGCGCTGGGCGCCATCGAACAGGCGCCGCGCCCGGCGCCACCCACGGTTCCGGGCAACCGCCGCATCGCCGGCTTCAATGTGCTCAATCTTTTCAATGGCGATGGCCGCGGCGGCGGCTTTCCCACCGAACGCGGCGCGGCCACGGCCGAGCAACACGCCCGGCAGCTGGCCAAGCTGGTGCGCGTGGTGCAGGCGTTGGATCCGGACGTGGCGGCGCTGATGGAGCTGGAAAACGACGGCTACGGGCCGGAGTCGGCGCTGGCGCAGTTCGTGGCCGCGCTCAATGCCGCCGGACCGCATCGCGACTGGCGCTACGTGCAGACCGAGAATGGTCCCGGCAGCGACAGCATCCGCGTGGGCTTGATCTATCGAAGCAGCCGAGTGGCCACGGTTGGCGCGCCGGCCACGGTGACGACGGGGCCGTTCGCGGGCTACAGCCGCGCACCGCTGGCGCAGGCTTTCCGCGCCGGCAATGGGCCGGTGTTCGTGGTGGTCACCAACCACTTCAAGTCGAAAGGCGGCTGCCCCGAGGCCACCGGCGGCGATGCCGACGCCGGCGACGGCCAGACCTGCTTCAACGCCACCCGCGTGGCCAGCGCCGAAGCGCTGCACGCCTGGCTGGCCACCGACCCCACCGGCACCGCGCCCGAAGGCAGCCTGATCATCGGCGACCTCAACGCCCATGCGCAGGAAGACCCCCTGCGCGCGCTTTACGCGCTGGGCTGGCGCGATGCGTTCGCCCTCACCGGCGCGCAGCGTCCGTATTCCTACGTGTGGGCCGGGCAATCGGCGCGGCTGGACCATGCGCTGCTCGACGCCGGCTTGGCCGCGCACCTGCGCGGCGCGGCCGAATGGCACAGCAATGCCGACGAGTCCGAGCGCTTCGACTACCGCGCCGATGACGGCAGTGACCCGTGGCGCGCGTCCGACCACGACCCGGTGCTGCTCGGTCTTGACTTGGCCCGCTAAAGGCTATCATCCCGCCATGGACGCCCTGCCCGCCTTTCCCGTCGAATCCGGCCCGCTGCTGCTGCCCGGTCCGGCCGGCATGCTCGAACTGATGATCGACCTGCCCGAACCCGGGCAGGAGCGCGCCGGCGTGGCCGTGGTCTGCCACCCCAACCCGCCCGACGGCGGCACCCTGCACAACAAGGTGGTCACCATGACCGCCCGCGCCCTGAGTGAGCTGGGCCTGGCCGCCGTGCGCTTCAACTTCCGCGGCATCGGCCAGTCCGAGGGCAGCTTCGACGACGGCCGCGGCGAAACCCTTGACCTGTTGGCCGTCACCGACTGGCTCAAGAAGGTCCGGCCGGGCGACGCGCTCTGGCTGGCCGGCTTTTCCTTCGGCAGCTGGGTGGCACTGCAGGGCGCGCGCCACCTGCCGGTGAAGCAGATGATCTCGATCGCGCCGCCGGTGGGCCTGCGCGAATTCGCCGGCGTGCTGCCGCCGCCCTGCCCCTGGCTGCTGATCCAGGGCGAAGCCGACGACCTGGTGGACCCGAACGCGGTGTATGCCTGGGTGAATTCGCTGCGCGACAAACCCACCTTGGTGCGCATGCCCGACACCGGGCACTTTTTCCACCGGCGCCTGATGGACCTGCGTGGCGCCATCAAGAACGGCGTGCGCAAGAACCTGCCCCCGCCGCGCCATGGCTAGATCCACCGCGGGCCTGCCGCCGTCGGCGGTGTACGGCAACGGCGTTACCACCCGCCGCTGGCAGCGTGACCCGGCCCAGCAGCGTGCGTTGGCCGAACTCGACCGCATACACCGCCAGGTGCCGGCGCGCCTGCGCAGGCCGCTGCTGCGGCGCTGGCTGTGGCAGCTGCGGCCGCCAACGCCAGTGCGCGGCGTGTACCTGTGGGGCGGCGTGGGCCGCCAACGCCAGTGCGCGGCGTGTACCTGTGGGGCGGCGTGGGCCGCGGCAAGACCTTCCTCAACGACCTGCTGTTCGAACAGCTGGGCGACCTGCCGCGGCGGCGCTGGCATTTCCATCGCTTCATGGTGGAAGTGCACGCACGCCTGCTGGCCCTGCCCGACGGCACCGCCGACACCGTGGCGGTAGTGGCCGATGCGCTGGCCGATGAAATGCGCCTGCTGGTGCTGGACGAGTTCATCGTCAGCGACATCGCCGACGCGATGATCCTTGGTCGGCTGCTGGAGCGGCTGTTCGCGCGCGGCGTGGTGTTGGTCACCACGTCCAACACCGCGCCTGAAAATCTGTACCGGGACGGGCTGCAGCGCGCGCGCTTCCTGCCCGCTATCGCCCTGATCCAGCGGCACTGCGCCGTGCAGCATCTCGACAGCCCGCTGGACTATCGGCTGCGCCAGCTCACGCGCGCACCCACCTACCTCACGCCGCTGGGCGAGTCGGCCGAACGCGCACTGGCCGAGCATTTCGAACACCTGGCCGCGGACAGCCCGCGCGAGGACGGCCCGCTGGTGGTGAACGGCCGCCCGATCCCGGTGCGCGCACTGGCCGAGGGCATCGCCTGGTTCGATTTCAGCGCGCTGTGCGAGGGCCCGCGCGCCGCCGCCGACTACATCGAGGTGGCGCGCAGTTTCCACACCGTGCTGGTGTCGGGCGTGCCCGCTTTCGACGTGGCGCATGAAAATGCCGCGCGTCGCTTCGTGCACCTGGTGGACGAGCTCTACGACCGCAACGTCAACCTGCTGCTGAGCGCGGCCGCCGAGCCGCCGAGGCTTTATGGCGGCGACAAGCTGCGCCAGGAGTTCGAACGCACGGCGTCGCGGCTGGTGGAGATGCGCAGCGAGGAATTCATGGCGCGCGAGCACCGGCCGTGAAGCGTGCGGCGCCCTGGCTGGCGGCGGCGCTGGGGCTGGCGCTTACGCTGGGGGTGTTCTGGCCCGGCTACATGAGCTGGGATTCGGCCTACCAGTGGTGGCAGGCGCGAAACGACAGCTTCGACAGCGTGCATCCACCGCTGATGGCCATGATCTGGCAGCTCAGCGACCGCGTGGTCGAAGGGCCGGGCGGCATGTTCGCCCTGCAGGCGGCGCTGCTTTGGTCGGCGCTGGCGATGTTCGCGGCCGCGCTGCCGGTGCGGCCGGCGTGGCGGGTCGGCATCGTGCTGCTGCTCGGGTTCTGGCCGCCGCTGTTCGCCCTGCTGCCGCACGTGTGGAAGGACCTGTGGACGCTGGCAGGCTTTGCCTGGGCGCTGGCGCTGCTCAGCCACGACCTTCGCGCGCCGCGCCGCGGCTGGCGTTTGGGCGCGCTGCTGGCGCTGGCATTTGCCTGCGCGTTCCGCCACAACGCCATCACCGGCGCGCTACCGCTGCTGGCGTGGGTCGGCTGGCGGGAATTGGCGCTGCGGCGCCCGAAGGCGGCGTGGCCGCGTCGCGCCGCGGCATCGCTGCTGTTGGGCGCGCTGCTGGCGGTCCCGGTGTGGGCGCTGGCCACGCTGCCGTCGCTGGACGCACGCGTGAAGCACACCGAAAAGGTGTGGTCGGTGGTGACGCTGTGGGATGCCGCCGCGGTGTCGCTGGCGGAAGGCGCCTTGGTGTATCCGCCGGAGCTGGTGGACCCCACGCTGACGCTGGACGAGCTGCGCGGCACGTTCGTGGACTACAGCAACACCACGGTGTACGACACCGGCAAGCTGCGCCATAGCTTCAACGGCCCCTACACGCCGGCGCAGCGCAAGACACTGGACGCGCTGGCCTGGTCGCTGCCGCGCGAGCACGCGCCGGCCTACTTCGCCCACCGCTGGCGCCTTACGCAGCTGCTGCTGGGCTGGGACCGCGCGGCACTCCCCGACGGCCTGGTGCTGATGCCCGGCCTGCATCCCTACGGTGACAACCCACCGGTGCCGCCGCAGGCCAGTGCGGCGCATGCGCGCGTGCTGGCGGCGCTGCAGTCGCTGGTGGACACGCCGCTGTTCGCGGGGTGGATCTATCTTCTGGTCTGCATGGGAGTGGTCGTTTCGTCGGTGGTGCGGCTGCGCGGTGGGGCGCGGCCCGCGGCATCCGACCTCGCCCGCCGGCACCGCGTGGCGCTGGCTGCCGCGGTCGCGGCATCGTCGCTCGCCTACGCACTGCCGCTGGCGCTGGCCGCGGGCAGCGCCGAGTTCCGCTACCTCGCCTGGCCCGTGCTGGCCACCCTGGCCGCCCTCGTGCTCAGCGCGACCGCCCGTGTGGGAGGGACTGCATCCTGTGGGAGGGACTTCAGTCCCGATGCTCCCGGCCAGACGTATCGGGACTGAAGTCCCTCCCACAGGATGCAGTCCCTCCCACCGGGGGCGTCGGATGGCGGCGCCACCCGGTGCTAGCATCAAGGGCAGTTCACCACGGAGTGTCGTCATGCGTCAGCTGCTGCTGGTTTCCGCCCTCGCCGCCGCGCTCTGCGGCCCTGCCGCCGCAAAGTCGCCTGACGTTGACGCCCTCGCCGCCACCGTGGATGCCCGCGTGCAGGCCTGGCGCCGCGATATCCACCAGTACCCTGAGTTGGGCAACCGCGAGGTGCGCACTGCCGCGCTGGTGGCCGCGCACCTCAAGGCCCTGGGCTTCGAGGACGTGCGCACCGGCATCGCCACCACCGGCGTCACCGCCGTACTACGCGGCGGAAAGCCAGGCCCGCGCATCGCCCTGCGCGCCGACATGGACGCGCTGCCGGTGACCGAGCGCAGCGGCCTGCCCTTCGAATCGAAAGCCACGTCTACCTTCCGCGGCGAGACCGTGGGCGTGATGCACGCCTGTGGCCACGACGCCCACACCGGTATCCTGATGGGCGTAGCCGAGGCCTTGGCTTCGATCAAGGCCGACCTGCCGGGCGAGATCCTCTTCATCTTCCAACCGGCCGAGGAAGGCCCGCCGGACGGCGAGGAAGGCGGTGCCAGCGAGATGCTCGCGCAGGGCATCTTCGAGCGCTTCAAGCCTGAAGCCGTGTTCGGGCTGCATGTTTTCAGCACGCTCAATGCCGGCACCGTGGGCTACCGCAGCGGGCCGTTCATGGCCGCATCGGACCGCTTCAACATCGTGGTTAAGGGCCGGCAGACGCACGGTTCGCGGCCCTGGGGCGGCGTGGACCCGATCGTGGCCGCGGCCGACCTGGTGGGCAGCGCGCAGACCATCGTCAGCCGGCGCCAGAACATTTCCAAGCTGCCGGTGGTCGTCACGTTTGGCGCCATCAAGGGCGGCATCCGCTACAACATCATCCCCGACAGCGTGGAGCTGGTGGGCACCATCCGCACCTTTGACGAAGGCATGCGCCAGGCGGTGTTCGCCGATCTCAAGAACGTGGCAGAACACGTCGCCGCCGCACACGGCGCCACCGCCGTGGCCCAGGTGCCCGATACCATTGGCAACCCCGTCACCTACAACGACCCGGCGCTGACCGCCCGAGTCACCCCCAGCCTGGTGCGCGCGGTCGGCGCCGACAACGTGGTGCAGATGGATCTGGTGATGGGCGCCGAGGACTTCTCCTACTACGCCAAGGAGGTGCCCGGTTTCTTCTTCATGGTCGGCGCCACCCCGCGCGGCCAGGACGCCATCAAAGCCCCCTCCAACCACTCACCTGAGTTCTTCATGGACGAGGAGGCCCTGAAGGTGGGCACCCGCGCCATGCTGCAGGTGGCCCTGGACTACCAGCACGGCCCATAACGGTGTCAGAGTGAGTTCCTGCAACTCACTCTGACACCGTTATTCGGTGAGAGAATGGGGAATGACCTCCCCCGAACTCAGCCCCCTGGGCAAGACCGTTGGCTACTCCGCCGACTACGACCCGTCGCTGCTCTTTCCCATCGCCCGCGCCGCCCAGCGCAGCGCGCTGGGTTTGGGCGATGAGCTGCCGTTCGTGGGCGTGGATTTCTGGAATGCCTACGAACTGAGCTGGCTCGATGGCCGCGGAAAGCCGCGGGTGGCGCTGGCCGAATTCCGGGTACCGGCCACCTCGACCAACCTCGTTGAATCCAAGAGCTTCAAGCTGTACCTGGGCAGCTACGCCCAAGCGCGCTTCGCCGACACCGACAGCCTGCGCGCGCAGCTCATCAGCGATCTGTCCGACGCGGCCGGCGCAGCGGTGAGCGTGGTGCTCACGCCCGCGGCCTCGGCCAACGCGGCCCTGATCGAATCGCTGGAAGGTGACCTGATAGACGACCTGCCGATCGAGGTGAGCCACTACGGCCCACCGCGTCCGGATTTCCTCAGTGCTGATCCCGACCTGCGCAGCGACGAAATCTTGGTCTCGCACCTGCTCAAGTCCAACTGCCCGGTCACCGGCCAGCCCGACTGGGCCAGCGTGCAGATCCGCTACGCCGGCCCGCGCATCGCCCGCGACGGCCTGCTGCGCTACCTGGTGAGCTACCGCATGCATAGCGATTTCCACGAACAGTGCGTCGAGCGCATCTTCATGGACTTGATGCAGCAGTGCGCGCCCACGCGCCTGGCCGTGTACGCGCGCTACACGCGCCGCGGCGGCCTGGACATCAACCCGTTCCGCGCCACGCCCGGCCTGCCGCTGCCCGGCAATCCGCGCACCGCGCGCCAATAGCCCACCGGGAATCCGCCATGCGCCTGAATGCCGCCGTTGCCGTGCTTTCCCTGCTGCTGCTGTCCGCCTGCGGCGACCGCGCCGAGCCCGCGGCGACCGCGACGCCCGCCGCCGCCACGCCCGCCGCCGAGGTTGCCGAAGACGCGCCGGCCGTGCTGCCGCCGCTGCCGGTCGGCGACTTCCGCGTCACCACGCTCACCCTGGGCAAGGCCGTGGATGCCGAAGGCCAGGTGCCGGTGGCGCTGGATACCTTCGCGCCCACCGACAAGATTTACGCGGCCGTAGTCAGCGTCGGCAGCAGCGAAGGCCTGACCCTCAGCGCGCGCTGGACCACCGCCGACGGCAGCGAAGTGGCGAAGGCCGGGCAGAGCCTGGCGCCCAGCACGCCGCTGGTCACCACGTTTTCCATCGCCCAGGCCGAGCCCTGGCCCGCGGGTGGCTACCAGGTGGAAATCGCCATTAACGGGCGCGTGGTGGAAACCCGGGCGTTCCAGGTCCAGTAGCCGGCGCAGTGCCGGCTTTCCCCGAGCCGGCGGAACCGCGACAATGGCCCGCGCAATCTCACGGCCCGCGGCACCAAGACCGCGGCCCTCACGGAGGACTCCATGGCAGACCCCATCCTTACGCCCCCGCCCGGCGGCGCCAAGATCACCATCGCCGGCGGCAAGCTCAACGTGCCCAACAACCCCATCATTCCCTTCATCGAAGGTGATGGCACCGGGCCCGACATCTGGGCCGCCAGCGTGCGGGTGCTGGACGCAGCCGTGGCCAAGGCCTACGGCGGCGCCCGCAAGATCCACTGGCTGGAGGTCTACGCCGGCGAGAAGTCCAACAACCAGTTCGGCACCTGGCTGCCCGAATCCACGGTGCAGGCCTGCCGCGACTACCTGGTGTCCATCAAGGGCCCACTGACCACGCCGGTTGGCGGCGGCATCCGCTCGCTCAACGTCGCGCTGCGCCAGATGCTGGACCTGTACGTCTGCCTGCGCCCGGTGCGCTGGTTCAAGGGCGTGCCCACCCCGGTGAAGGATCCGGGCAAGGTCAACATGACCATCTTCCGCGAGAACACCGAGGACATTTACGCCGGCATCGAGTGGGCCGCCGGCAGCGCCGATGCGCAGAAGGTGCTCGATTTCATCGAGAAGGAGTTCCCGCAGGCCTTCGCCAAGATCCGCTTCGGCACCGCCGCACGCAACGCCGAGTGGCAGTCCGCGCTGGAGGGCATCGGCGCGCCCAAGCGCGAGATGCCCGTGATGGTGGGCCTGGGCATCAAGCCGGTGTCCTACCTGGGCACCGAACGCCTGGTTCACAGCGCCATTGGCTACGCCATCCAGAACAAGTCCAAGTCGCTGACCCTGGTGCACAAGGGCAACATCATGAAGTACACCGAAGGTGGCTTCCGTGACTGGGGCTACCAGGTGGCCAAGGACTTCTACGGCGCGGTGGAGCTGGACGGCGGCCCGTGGATGGTGATCCCGGAAGGCAAGCCCGGCGCCGGCCTCATCATCAAGGACGCCATCGCCGACGCCTTCCTGCAGCAGATCCTGCTGCGCCCGGCCGAATACGACGTCTGCGCCACGCTCAACCTCAACGGTGACTACCTCAGCGACGCGCTGGCGGCCCAGGTGGGCGGCATCGGCATCGCGCCGGGCGCCAACATCAACTACGTCACCGGCCACGCCGTGTTCGAGGCCACCCACGGCACCGCGCCCAAGTACGCGGGCCTGGACAAGGTGAACCCGGGCTCGGTGATCCTGTCGGGCGAGATGATGCTGCGCTACATGGGCTGGAACGAAGCGGCCGACGCGATCATCAATGCCACCGACAAAGCCATCGCCGGCAAGCGCGTCACCTACGATTTCGCCCGCCTGATGGAGGGCGCCACCGAGGTGAAGTGCAGCGAGTTCGCCGACGAGATGATCAAGCACCTGTGATCGCCTGAGGCAGGCAAACCCGACGGGGCGCCTTGGCGCCCCGTTTTTTTGTGGAGACATCCCGATGCGCATGAAGTACACCGTGGTGGGTCTAGCCGCTGGCCTGGCCATCGGCGCGGCGGCGACCTATTTCGCCATTGGTTCACCGGCCCCCGCCCCGGCACCGCCGGCACCCTCGGTGGCCGCGCCGGCCCGTTTCGAAACCTTCGGGCTGGCGCTGCCCGCGCTGGGCGTGGACCGCACCGTGCGCGTGTACCTGCCGCCGGGCTACGCCAGCTGCAGCGACTGCCGCTATCCGGTGGTGTATTTCATGGACGGGCAGAACGTATTCGACGCCGCCACCGGCTATGCCGGCGAATGGGGCGCCGACGAGGTGCTGGACGCGCTCAACGCGAAGCACGGCCTGGCCGTGATCGCCGTGGGCATCGACCACGGCGGCGAAGCGCGCATGCAGGAGCTGAGCGTCTGGGAAAACGCCGAATTCGCGCCGGCCAAGGGCGAGGCCTTCCTCGCCGACCTCATCGCCACCGTGAAGCCAGCAGTGGACGCGCGCTACCGCACGCAGCCGGCCGCCGATGCCACCGCCATCGTGGGCAGCTCCATGGGCGGGCTGATGGCGCATGCGGCGGTGATGCGCCACCCCGGGGTGTTCGGCCGCGGCCTGGTGTTCTCGCCCAGCTACTGGTTCTCCACCGCCATCGCCGAAGAAACCGCGCGCACGCCACTGCAGCCCGGGCAGCGGGTTTACGTGTACGTTGGCGGCTCAGAGGGCAGCGGGATGCTGCCCGACGCCGAGGCAATGGTGGCGGTCTGGAAAGCCACGCTGCCCGAAGGCGCCGCGCTGCAGTTTTCCGCCACCGCCGAGGCCGGCCACAACGAAGCGGCCTGGCGCGCCACGCTGCCCGAGGCACTGTGCTGGAGCTTCGCGCCCGTGTGCGCATCGAAGTAAAAGCCGGGAACCCAGCGATACCAAAAAAAACCCCGCGCCGGCGGAAGCCTGACGCGGGGCGAGAGTCCGTTGGCGCGGACCGGAGTTGCTTTAGGAGTTACGCCAGGTCGTAGCGGTCCAGGTTCATGACCTTGCCGAACGCCTTGGCGAAGTCCTGCGCGAACTTCGGGTGCGAACCGGCCGTGGCGTAAACCTCGGCCAGCGAACGCAGCTGGGAGTTCGAGCCGAACACCAGGTCGGCCACCGTACCCGTCCACTTCACTGCGCCGGACTTGCGGTCGCGGCCTTCGAGCACGCTGGCGTCCGCGGCCGAGCGCTCCCAGACCGTGTTCATGTCCAGCAGGTTGACGAAGAAGTCGTTGCTCAGCGTTTCCGGGCGCGCGGTGAACACGCCGTGCTTGGCGCCACCGACGTTGGCGTTGAGCACCCGCAGTCCGCCCACCAGCACCGTCATTTCCGGCGCCGACAGCTTGAGCAGCTGCGCCTTGTCCACCAGCAGTTCAGCCACCGATGCCTCGGTGCCCTTGCTGGCGTAGTTGCGGAAGCCGTCCGCCGCAGGCTCGAGCACCGCGAACGAATCCACGTCGGTGTGCTCCTGCGTGGCATCGGTGCGGCCCGCGAAGAAGGGCACGCTCACGTCCACGCCGGCCTTCTTGGCCGCCGCTTCCACCGCCGCGCTGCCACCCAGCACGATCAGGTCGGCCAACGACACCTTCTTGCCGCCGCTGGCGCTGGCGTTGAAGTCCTTCTGGATCGCTTCGAGCTTGGCCAGGATGCCGGCCAGCTGCGCCGGCTGGTTCACCGCCCAATCTTTCTGCGGGGCGAGGCGAATGCGGGCGCCGTTGGCGCCGCCGCGCTTGTCGCTGCCTCGGAACGAGGATGCCGATGCCCAGGCGGTGTTCACCAGCTGGGAGATCGACAGGCCCGAGCCAAGCAGCTTGGCCTTGAGCGAGGCGATGTCATTAGCGTCCACCAAGGCGTGGTCCACGGCCGGCACCGGGTCCTGCCAGATCTGCACTTCGGCCGGCACCAGCTTGCCCAGGTAGCGGGCGCGCGGGCCCATGTCGCGGTGGGTGAGCTTGAACCAGGCGCGGGCATAGGCGTCGGCGAACTCGGCCGGGTTGGCCAGGAAGTGGCGCGAGATTTTTTCGTAGGCCGGGTCCATGCGCATCGCCATGTCGGCGGTGGTCATCATCGGCGCGTGGCGCTTGGCCGGGTTGTGGGCGTCGGGCACGGTGGTGGCCGCGGCCGGGTCCTTGGGCTTCCACTGATGGGCGCCGGCGGGGCTCTTGGTGAGCTCCCACTCGTAGCCGAACAGGGTTTCGAAATAGCTCATGTCCCACTGGGTCGGCGTGGGCGTCCAGGCACCTTCGATGCCGCTGGTGATGGCGTGCTCGCCCTTGCCGGTGCCGAAGCTGTTCTTCCAGCCCAAGCCCTGCTCCTCGATGCTCGCGCCTTCCGGCTCGCGGCCCACGTGGGCGGCATCGCCGGCACCGTGCGCCTTGCCAAAGGTGTGGCCGCCAGCGGTTAGCGCCACGGTCTCGTAGTCGTTCATCGCCATGCGGGCGAAGGTGTCGCGGATGTCGCGCGCCGATCCCAGCGGATCGGGATTGCCGTTCGGACCCTGCGGGTTAACGTAAATGAGGCCCATCTGCACGGCGCCCAGCGGGTTATCGAGCTCGCGGTCGCCCTTGTAGCGCTCATCGCCCAGCCAGCTGGTTTCCGGGCCCCAGTAGATTTCGTCCTCCGGCTCCCAGATGTCGGCGCGGCCGCCGCCAAAACCAAAGGTCTTGAAGCCCATCGAGTCCATGGCGACGTTGCCAGTGAGGATCAGCAGATCGGCCCAGGACAGCTTGTCGCCGTACTTCTGCTTGATCGGCCAGAGCAGGCGGCGCGCCTTGTCGAGGTTGCCGTTGTCGGGCCAGCTGTTGAGCGGGGCGAAGCGCTGTGCGCCGGTACCGCCACCGCCGCGGCCGTCCTGGATGCGGTAGGTGCCGGCCGCGTGCCAGGTCATGCGCACGAAGAACGGGCCGTAGTGGCCATAGTCGGCCGGCCACCAATCCTGGGAATCGGTCATCAGCGCGGTGAGGTCCGCGACCACCGCGTCCAGGTCCTGCGTCTTGAACGCCTCGGCGTAGCTGAACGCCTCACCCATGGGGTTGGTCGGGGCGGACTGCTGGGCCAGCATTTTCAGGTTCAGCTGGTTGGGCCACCAGGTGGCGTTTGAGGGCGCAGTGGACACCGCGTGGCTACCGGCGCCGCCCGAGAACGGGCACTTCGATTCAGTTGACATGGTTCTCTCCGTGGGTCGGTGGTGTCGCGATTGTGGCTCCAGCTTGCGTCACTGGCGAGAATAGATGAAATCCTTTTTTTTGATGATAACCATAGGCGTAGCATATCAACGGCACGCATATGGCCCGGCGACCCAAGGCCTGCGCCCACCCCTAGGTCCCACTTGCCCGGGCGGCTGCGTCTGTTACCGTGAAATTGTCGGCCAATTCTCTCAATCCGCACCACAAACTGGATGCCCAGATGAAAATCTCTCTTCGAAGTGAACTCGCGCTCCTGGTGCTGATGGTTCCCGGCGTGGCTGCCGCGCAGCAGAGCGCTGACGAGCTTGCGCGCAAGCTTTCCAACCCGGTGGCGTCGCTGATCAGCGTGCCCTTCCAGTACAACGCTGACTTTGGCTACGGCACCGAGGACGGCACTCGCCAAGTGCTTAACATCCAGCCGGTGATACCCACCTCGATATCCGAAGACTGGAACCTGATCACGCGGATCATCACTCCAGTGATTTACCAAGACGATGTGTTTGGCCCTTCGGGCAGCCAGTTTGGCTTGGGCGACCTCACGCCGACGCTGTTCTTTTCGCCCAAAGCGCCCACCGAGGGCGGGCTCATCTGGGGTGTCGGCCCGGTGTTCTTGCTGCCAACCGCCACCGACGACTTGCTCGGAGGCGAAAAGTGGGGCTTGGGGCCCAGCGTGGTGATGCTGAAGCAGACCGAAGGTGGTGTCACGGTGGGCCTGCTCGCCAACCACATCTGGTCGATTGCCGGCGAGGACAGCCGTGCAGACATCAACAACACCTTCCTGCAGCCGTTTGTGTCCAAGGCTTTCACCGGCGGCCGCACGCTCACCTTCAACTTCGAATCGAGCTACAACTGGGAGAGCGACGACGCCACGGTGCCAATGAACCTGTCTTACTCCAAGGTCACCAAGTTCGGCAGCCAATTGGTCAGCTTGGCCGGCGGCGCGCGGGTGTACCTGGACAAGCCCCAGGGCGGGCCGGACTGGGGTTTGCGTTTCTCGATAACATTGCTATACCCGCGCTAAGGGCGGCTGGCGGATCACGGCAGGCCATGGTGTCCTCACCACAGCGTCCCGGCCTGCACCCACCCGCCCCAAGCGGCGCCTGGCGCGAAGCGCGCGCCGTGCTGGATTTGGGCCGTATGGCCCTGCCCCTGCTGCTGCCCGCCGGCAAGGCGAGCGCCACTCGGCGCCGCCACATCCTGGTGCTGCCCGGCTTTGGCGCCGACGATCGCGCCACCTGGCCGCTGCGACGCTAT
>JANNQY010000089.1:0-16326 GCA_031400995.1 Lysobacteraceae bacterium | reverse complement strand
CGTAGTCCACGATTCGGGCGGCTACGGCATGATCGGCTTCGGCCACACGCCGCAGGCGGTGATCGACACCATGGCCAAGCCGCAGGTAATGGCCAACGTGATGACGCCTTCGCTGTCGCAGCTGCGCGCCGTGCGTGCGCTGCGTGCCGAGATCGGCCACCGCCGCGGCGGCTGCCCCTACGCCCGTTTCTTGTGCCTGAATTCGGGCTCGGAATCGGTGTCGCTGGCCGGCCGCATCGCCGACGTAAACACCAAGCTGCATACCGATCCGGGCGGCCGCCATGCCGGCAAGCGGGTCAAGCGCATCGCCATGAAGGGCGCCTTCCACGGCCGCACCGAGCTGCCGGCGCTGTATTCGGACTCCTCGCGCAAGGCCTACCTGCAGCACCTGGCCAGCTACAAGCACCACACCGACCAGTTGATCGTCATCGAGCCCTACTCCATCGAGGGCCTGAAGCAGGCGTTCGCGGATGCGGACGCCAACGGCTGGTACTTCGAGGCGATGTTCCTGGAGCCGGTGATGGGTGAAGGCGACCCGGGCCGCGCGGTGCCGCCGGAGTTCTACGCGGTGGCGCGCGAACTCACCAAGGCGCACGGCACCCTGCTGCTCATCGATTCCATCCAGGCCGGCATCCGCGCCCACGGCGTGCTCTCGGTCGTGGACTACCCGGGCTTTGAAGGCCTGGACGCGCCGGACATGGAAACGTATTCGAAGGCGATCAACGGCGGCCAGTACCCGCTGTCGGTGCTGGCGGTGAACGAGCGTACCGCGGGCCTGTACCGCAAGGGCGTGTACGGCAACACCATGACCGCCAACCCGCGCGCGCTGGAAGTGGCGGTGACGGTGCTGGGCCTGCTCACCCCGGCACTGCGCGCCAACATCCGCGACCGTGGCCAGGAGTTCCTGGACAAAGTGAACGCGCTCAAGAATGAACTCGGCGGCGGCCTGATCACCAAAGTGCAGGGCACCGGCCTGCTGTTTTCCTGCGAGCTCGATCCGTCGTTCAAATGCTTCGGCACCGGCTCCACCGAGGAGTACATGCGCGAGCGCGGCATCGGCGTCATCCACGGTGGCCTGAACTCGCTGCGCTTCACGCCGCACTTCGCGGTCACCGGCGCCGAAGTGGACCTGGTGATCGAGCACATCCGCCACGCGCTGCTGCACGGCCCGCGGAAATCGCAGGCCGAGGCCGCCTGAATCTCGTCTTCCGCTAAAGCCCGGCGGCCCGCTTCAACAGCAAGCGCGACAGCGGCGGCAGGCGCGAGGCCAAGCCCAGCGCGTGCCCGCGCAGCAGCGTCGGCAGCAGCGCATCGTTGCTGAAGACCCGGTTGATGGCTTCGAAAGAGTAGGCCGCGAGCGCATTCTCGCTGCGGCGCGTGCGCTCCCAGCGGGCGAGGCGATGCGGCGCCGCGAGGTCGGCGCCGCGCGCTGTCGCTTCGCGCCAGTGCCGGCGCAAGGCCTCCACGTCACGCAGTCCCAGATTCACCCCCTGGCCCGCCAGCGGATGCACGGCGTGCGCGGCATCGCCCAGCAGGGCCACACGCCCGGCTACGTACTGGCTGGCCAACTGGCGGCGCAGCGGGACGCTGGCGCGCGCGGACACTTCCAGCACTTGCCCTAACCGGGCGTCGAACGCGCGGGTCAATTCGCGCGCGAACGCGGCGTCGTCCAAGGCCAGCACGCGCTGCGATTCGGCCTCAGGTAGCGTCCAGACGATGGAGCTGCGGCCATCAGCGCAGGGCAGGAAGGCCAGCGGGCCGGTGGGCAGGAAGCGCTGCCAGGCGGTGTCTTGGTGCGGCAATTCGGTGTGCACGTAGGCCACCACCGCCTGCTGCGCGTAGTCATGCGCGGTGGTCTCCAGCCCCGCCAGTGCACGCACGCGGGAGGCGGCGCCGTCGGCGCCCAGCACCAGCCGCGCGCGCAGGCGCTCGCCGCTGGCCAGGTGCAGATGCACCGCATCCGCGTCCTGGTCCAGCGCCGCCAGGCGCTGCGGGGCATGGCGCTGCAGGCCGGCTTGCTGCCCGCAGGCGGTCCACAGCCGGTCCACCAGCAGCCGGTGTTCAACGATGTGGCCCAGGTGGTCGCGGCCCAGCGCGTCGGCCTCGAAGCACAACTCGCCACCTCCGGCCGCATCCCACACGCGCATCGCGCGGTAGGGATGGGCGCGCGCGGCGGCCACCGCCGCCCAGGCGCCCAGGTCCTGCAGCAACGCGGTGCTGTCTGGCGCGAAGGCATAGACGCGCAGATCGGGATCGTCGGCCGACCAAGCGGGCGGCTCGTGCGCTTCCACCAAGGCCACGCGCAGGCCGTCGCGCGCCGCGGCCAGCGCGGCGGCCGCGCCCACCACGCCCGCACCCACCACCACCAGATCGAAACCGTCGCGCCGGTTCATGCACCGCCCCGCGACAACCGCGGCACATCGCCGCGCAGACCCATGGCGCCGGCCACCAGCGGATCCGACAGGCCCGGCACGTGGCCCAGCGCCAACAGCCCCAGCGAGCGCAGCACGTGCATGGAAAAGGCTGGATTGGACGTGACGCGCGCCAGCCCGTCACTTAAGGCCATGGTGCGCTCGCGGTCCTCGCGCCGCATAGCGACGTAGGCCGCCAGCAGCGCCGGGGCGCCGGGGTCATCACCGTCCAGCACCTGCGCCAGCGACAGCGCGTCGCGCAGCCCCAGGTTGAAGCCCTGGGCGCCAATGGAGTGCAGCGTCTGCGCGGCATTGCCAACCAGCACCGCACGCGGCGCGGTGAGGCGCGCGGCTACCCGCCGCACCATCGGATAGCCGTGGCGTTGCCCGGCGCGCGTGATGCGCCCGGCGCGCCAGCCGAAGCGGCGCTGGAAATAGTCGGCAAACGCACCGTCCTCCAGCGCCAGTACCGAGGCCGCCTGGTCACTGGCAACGCCGCAGATGCCGCCGTAGTGGCCGCCGGACATGGGCAGCAGCGCCACCGGGCCCTCGGCGCTGAAGCGCTCATAGGCGGTGCCATCGGGCGAGCGGTCGGTGCCGATGCTGCACACCACCAGCGTCTGGGCGTAGTCGTGTTCGTCCACTTCGATGCCCAAGGCGCCGCGCGCCAGCGAATGGCTGCCGTCGGCCGCCACCAGCAGCCGCGCGCGCAGCTTCACACGCTCCCCGCCCCGCTCCAGTTCCACGCTGGGCCCCTGCGCATCGGGACTCACCGACAGCACGCGCGCCGGGCGGTAGCGCACCAGATCGCGGCAGTCGCGCAGGCGCGACTCCAGGGCAAGGCCCAGTTCGCGCGCCAGCACCACGCCACCGTAGGCGTCGCGGCCTTGGTCGGCGGCCTCCAGGCGCACGCTGCCGAAGTCGCCAACGCGGCTGACGTGAATGCGCCGGATAGGTGCCGGCGGGGTCGCCAAGCGCGGCAACACGTCCAGTGCGGCCAGCGCGTTCAGGCTGGCCAGGGCCAAAGCCAACTTACGCTCGTCGAAACCCGGCGCACCCGCGGCAGGCTCGCTGGCCTCCACCTGGGCCACGCGCCAGCCGCGGCCATCCAGGGCGCAGGCCAAGGCGCTGCCCACCAAGCCGCCGCCGAGTATCAAGATGTCGTGGTCGAAGCCGTCTTCACTGGCCATGAGTGCATGATACTCGGCCCGCTGCAGGCGCCGTGTGCACGGCCCGCTGGGGCCGCAGTTCCGCTAAAATGCCGACCTGACCCTTGGAGCACGAGCCCATGACCCTCACTTCCCGCTCGCGCGTGGCGATCTTCGTGGCGCTGGCCGCCGTGATGGCCGCCACCCGCCTGAATCATTTCGGCGCCATTCCCGACGCCTCGTGGGCAGTGTTCTTCGTGGCCGGCTTTTACCTGCGCGGCAGCGCGCGCTGGGCGTTCCCGGCGCTGATGCTGCTTGCCGTCGCGGTGGACTATTGGGTCATCAGCGCCAGCGGCCAGAATTTCTGGGCCCACTACTGCGTGTCACCGGGCTATTGGTTCCTGGTGCCGGCGCACCTGAGCCTGTGGCTGGGCGGCAGCGTGGTGCGCCGCTACTACCGCGGCCTGACGCTGAACACGCTGGGCCTGCTGGTGCTGGCGGTGTTTGCCAGCGCGGCGCTGTGCCACGGTTTCGCCCAAGGTGGCTTCTACTGGCTGAGCGACAGCGTGGCCGACCCGACGGTGGCCGGCTGGGCCAAGAATTACGCCGACTGGTTCCTGCCGTACTTGCGCACCACCGCCATTTACGTCTCGCTCGGCGCGCTGGCGCATGTGGTCGCGGTGCAACTGCGCGCCACCGCAACCGCCGTACCGGCCCGCTGAGGCGGCGATGGGCAACCGTCTTTCCAAGATCTACACCCGCACCGGTGACGACGGCAGCACCGGCCTGGGCGATGGCTCGCGCGTGTCGAAAGATTCGGCGCGGGTCACTGCCTATGGCACCGTGGACGAAGCCAACTCGGCCATCGGCCTGGTGCTGGCCAGCGAGATTCCCGACGCCGTCCGCGTCGTGCTGGTGTCGGTGCAGCACCAGATGTTCGATCTGGGCGGCGAGTTGTGCATCCCGGGGCATGCGGCCATCTTCGACGCCGACATCCAGCGCCTCGAAGACCAGCTCGACGGCTTCAACGCCGATCTTCCCCCGCTCAAGGATTTCATCCTTCCGGGCGGCGGCATGGCGGCGGCGCACTGCCACCTGGCGCGCACCATTTGCCGCCGCGCCGAGCGCGAATCGGTGACGCTGTCGCACCACGATGCCGTACGGCCCGAGGCCATCCGCTACCTCAATCGCCTTTCGGATTTGCTGTTCGTGCTGGCCCGCGTGCTGGCCCGCGCCAGTGGGCACGGCGAAGTGCTCTGGAACCACGAGCGCCGGAAAGGCTAGGCGTGCTGCTTTACACCCACCCTGCTTGCCTGGGGCACGACCCCGGCGCCGGCCACCCGGAATGCCCGGCGCGGCTGGAAGCGGTACTGCACGCGGTGCGCGCGGCGTTTCCCATGCAGCCCTGGCGCGACGCGCCGCGCGCCAGCCGCGAAGCGCTGCTGCGCGTGCACAGCCGCGAACTGGTGTCGCGACTGCTCGACACCCCTTTCACCGGCCGCCTGCGGCTGGATGAAGACACCAGCCTGTCGCCGGACTCCCCCGAGGCGGCCCTGCGCGCTGCGGGCGCCGGCGTGGCGGCGGTGGACGCGGTGATGAGCGGTGAATCCGGCCACGCCTTTTGCGCCGTGCGGCCACCCGGGCACCACTCCACCAGCGCCGTGGCAATGGGGTTTTGCCTGTTCAATGCGGTGGCCGTGGCGGCGGCGCATGCGCTGGAAGCCCACGGCCTGAAGCGAGTCGTGATCGCCGACTTCGACGTTCACCACGGCAACGGCAGCCAGGATATTTTTGCGCGTGAGCCACGCGTGCTCTACGCCAGCTCGCACCAGCAGCCGCTTTACCCCAATACCGGCCTGCCCAGCGACGAAGGCGTGGGCAACCTGGCGAACGTGCCGTTGGCGCCGGGGGCCGGCAGCGAAGCCTTCCGGCACGCCTGGCGTGAAACCCTGCTGCCGCGCATGGATGCCTTTGCGCCGGAACTGGTGCTGGTTTCCGCGGGCTTTGACGGCCACCGCCTGGACCCGCTGGCCGACCTGGGGCTGGAAGCGGAAGACTACCGCTGGCTCAGCGCCGAACTCAGCGCCTTGGCCGCCCGCCACGCCCAAGGCCGCCTGGTCTCGATGCTGGAAGGCGGCTACAGCCTGTCGGCGCTGCGTGCCTGCAGCGTGGCGCACCTGCAGGGCCTGGGTGGCTGATCGGCGCCTTCAGCTTTTGGGCGCGGCGCCCTCGAAATCCAGCGCCGCCGAATTGATGCAGTAACGCAAGCCGCCGGGCCCCGGACCGTCGTTGAAAACGTGGCCCAGATGCGACTCACAGCGAGCGCAGCGCACTTCCACCCGCTGCATGCCCAAGGTGTCGTCGGTGTGTTCAGCGACGGCCGCGGCCGCCAGCGGGCGCGTGTAGCTGGGCCAGCCGCTGCCTGAATCGTACTTGTCGCCCGACCCAAACAGCGCGCTGCGACAGCCCGCGCAAACGTAGCTGCCGTCCGCGTGGTGGTTCCAATACTTGCCGGTGAACGCACGCTCGGTGGCAGAACAGCGGCAAATGGCGTATTGCTCCGGGCTGAGTTCAGCGCGCCACTGTTCGTCGGTTTTCTGGATTTTGTCGGTCATGGGTTTGGCTCCGTGTTGCCCCCTAAGGCCCCTTGCGCCAAGCTAGCATGTCTTTCCACGGGGTCAATCGTGCGCCGTCCAGCCCATCGTCTGCTCCCGCTCTGCCTGGCTCTGGCCTGCGCCGCCCGCGCCCAGGAACCTGCGCCCGCCAACTGGGACCTGTGCCCCGTCGCCGATTCGCTGCCCCTGTTTCGCCCGCTGGCCACCGGCGAGCCCGCCGGGCCCGACGCCCTGCAGCCCACCGACGTGAGCGCGTTGAACCTGGACGTGAGCCAGCAAAAGGTCACGGTGTTCAGCGGCGAAGTGGAGCTGGTGCGCGGCGAACAGTGGCTGGGCACCGACAAACTGACCTTCAACCATGACACCGAACGCTTCGTCACCGAAGGCGAGGTGAAGTTCCAGGCCCGCAGCCTGCGCTTTATCGCGCAGAAAGCCGCGGGCGACCAGAAAGCCGATGAGCTCGAGCTGGAAAAAGTGCAGTTCCAGTTCAACCAGAACCTGGGCAACGGCAGCGCTGACTCGATGACGCTGCGCGGCGACCAGGGCCGCCTGCGTGGCGCGGTGTACTCCACCTGCCCGCCGGGCCAGCAGCAGTGGTCATTCACGGCACGGCGCATCGACGTGGACCAGGAACAGGCCATGGGCAGTGCACGCAGCGCCACGCTGCGGCTGGGCGGCGTGCCGGTGCTGTGGCTGCCCTACCTGCGCTTCCCCACCGACAACCGGCGTCGCACCGGCCTGCTGTCGCCCACGCTGGGCTATGACGACCGCAACGGCTTCGAATACGAGCAGCCGATCTATCTCAACCTGGCGCCCAACTACGACGCCACCCTCAAGCCGCGCTGGATGGCGGAGCGTGGCCTGATGCTGGGCGGTGAGTTCCGCTACCTCACCCAGCGCAGCCAGGGCCAACTCGACGCTACCTGGCTGCCCAACGACGACCTGACCGGACGCGACCGCGGCCTGGCCTCGCTGCAGCACTTCACCGCGATCAATCCCTACTGGCACGCCAGCGCCAACCTCAACCACGTCAGCGACGTGCGCTACTTCGAGGACTTCGGCAACTCGCTTGCGAACGCCTCGATCTCGCTGCTGGCCAGCCAGGCCGGGCTTTACGGCCGAGGCATGGGCTGGAATGCCAGCCTGGCGGCGCAGGAATGGCAGATCGCCAGCCCGGCCGTGCTGCCAGGCACCGAGCCGTATCGCCGTCTCCCCACGGCCCAGGCGGCATGGTCGCGGCCGTTCCTGCCGTGGCTGGAGCTAGGCGCGTATGGCGAGGGCGTGCGCTTTGAACATGAAACCCTAGACGGCGGCAACCGGCTGGACCTGCGCCCCTTCGTGCGCCTGCCGTTTGGCGGCGCCGCGTGGTTCCTGACGCCGCAGTTCGCGTGGCGCTATACCGCCTACTCGTTGGACGACAGCCTGGTGGCACCGGGCAACAGCGACAGCCCCAGCCGCAGCGTGCCGGTAAGCAGCCTTGATGCAGGCGTCTACTTCGACCGCGAGTTCACCTGGGGCGACGGCGGCGGCACCCTGCTGCAAACGCTGGAGCCGCGCCTGTTCTATTTGAACGTGCCCTATCGTGACCAGGACGATTTGCCGCTGTTCGACACCCAGCCGCTCACCTTCAGCTGGCCGGGCATGTTCCGCGACAACCGCTTCGGCGGCGCCGACCGCCAGGGCGACGCCGACCAGGTGACGCTGGCCCTGACCACCCGCGTGCTCAGCGGCCTGGACGGCCGCGAATTGCTCAACGCCGGCATCGGCCGCATCCACTACTTCAGCGCACCGCGGGTCACCGTGCCGGGCGCGCCGCTGCTGTCCGACGACGGCTCGGCCTGGGTCGCCGAGGCCAGCGTGTCGCTGAGTCCGCGCTGGAGCCTGGGACTGGTGCAGCAGTGGGACCCCGACACCGAGCAGACCTCGCTGTCGGCGGTGCGCGGCCAATGGCGCTTCGGCGACGGCGGCTTGGTGAATGCCTCGTATCGCTATCGCGACAACCTGCTCGAGCAGACCGACCTGTCGTTGTCACTGCCGGTGAGCGAGCACTGGAAACTGCTGGGCCGCTGGAACTATTCCCTGCGCGACAGCAGCACGCTGGAGGCCCTGGCGGGCTTCGAATGGAAGAGCTGCTGCGTGGCCCTGCGCATCCTCGGCCGGGAGTACGTCCGCGAATTCGGCGGCGACCGCAGCACGGGCGTTTATCTTGAGCTGGAGCTGAACGGTATTGGCGGATTGGGCCGCAACACGGGCCGTTTGCTTGATGATGCTATCCTTGACTACTCCCGCTAGACCCCACTGCGCCGGCTCCGGCGCCGGAGCCGCGACCCCCATGAAGAACGCCTTTACTCCCCTCCTGGCCGCCCTGTTGGCCGTGGGTTCTGCCCTTGCTCCGGCCCTGGCCTTCGGCCAGGCCACCACCGCGGTGGACAGCATCGTCGCGGTAGTGGACGAGGACGTCATCCTGCGCAGCGAACTGGACCGCGCGGTGGCCAACATCCAGCAGCAGTACGCCAGCCAGCCCGAGCAGCTGCCGCCGCGCGACGTGCTGGAGCGCCAGGTGCTGGATCGCCTGGTGTTGATGCGCCTGCAGCTGGTGCGCGCCCAGGAAACCGGCATCCGCGTCAGCGATGGCGAGCTGACCCAGGCCGTCCAGAGCGTCGCCTCGCGCAATCGCCTCACCCAGGACCAGCTGCGTGACCGCCTGGCCGCCGATGGCCTGAGCTATGACGAATTCCGCACCAGCCTGCGCGAGGAAATGGTGGTCGAACGCCTGCGCCAGCGCTACGTGCAGTCACGGGTGCAGGTGAGCGAAGCGGAAATCGACCAACTGCTGGCCGTGCGCGCCATCGGCGGCCCGGAAGTGCGCCTGGCCAACATCGTGGTGGCACTGCCCGATGGCGCCACTGCCGAGCAGGTCGCTACGGCCCGCACCAAGGTCCAAGGCATCCGTGACGTCATCACCCGCGGCGAGCTGGATTTCCGCGCCGCCGCGATTCGCTACTCGGATTCGCAAAATGCGCTCGAGGGCGGCGACATCGGCTGGCGCGCGTTCGACGCCATCCCGCCCAACTTCGTCGCCGTCATCCAGGGCATGAAACCTGGCGACATCAGCGAGCCCCTGCGTGGCCCCAGCGGCTACCAAATCCTGCAGCTTGTGGAGACCCGCCAACAGGGCCAGCAGACTGTCACCGAATTCAACGCCGAAGGCCTGATGGTGCGCGTCTCGCCCACCCTTCCGGCCGAGGCCGCGCGCCAGAAAGCCGAGGCGCTGCACGCGCGCCTGGCAGCTGGCGAAGACTTCGCCAAAATAGCCCGCGAGAATTCCGACGACAGCCTGACCCGCGCCGACGGCGGGGACATGGGCTGGTTTGCCATCAACGCCTGGGGCAGCGCCATTGGCAACCAGGTCCAGGCACTGGCGGACGGCCAGCTTTCGCAGCCGTTCCAGAGCGAGGTGGGCTGGCACGTCGTGCGCCGCAAGGGCTCGCGCGAGCAGGACGTGACCGAGCAGAATCGCCGCAACCAGGCCCGTGAACTCATCGGCCAGCGCAAGGCCGAAGAAGAGTTCGAGCGCTTCCTTCGCCAGACCCGCTCGGAAGCCTTCGTCGAAAGCCGGCTGGTCGCGGCCACGCCCTGACGCCGATGCGGACCCGGCTGGCCCTGGTTCCAGGCGAGCCGGCCGGCATCGGGCCGGAGCTTTGCGTGCGGTTGGCGCAGCGCAGGCATGACGCTGATTTCGTTGCCTACGCCGATCCGGGCGCGCTGCTGGCCGCCGCGTCTGCGCTGGGCCTGCCGCTAAGCCTGCGCGAGCCCGGCGCCTCCTGCCAGCCTGGCGAATTGGCCCTGCATCCGGTGCCGCAGGCCCGGCTCACGCGTTTCGGCCACGCCGATCCCGCCAATGCCGCCGCCGTGGTGGAGGCGCTGCTGCAGGCCGGCGCGGCCTGCCTGGCGGGCGAACTGCAGGGCATGGTGACCGGGCCGGTGAACAAGGCCAGCATCAATGCCGGCGGCATCGCTTTTTCGGGCACCACCGAACTGCTGGCCCGCCAAGCCGGCACCGACGTGGTGATGATGCTGGCCAACCCGAAACTGCGCGTGGCGCTGGCGACTACCCACCTGCCGCTTCGCGCGGTGCCCGACGCCATCACCGCGGCGGGCCTCACCCGCACGCTGGAGATCATGCACGCGGCGCTGCAGCGCGACTTCGGCCTGGAAACGCCCCGCATCGCTGTGCTGGGGCTAAACCCGCATGCGGGCGAAGACGGCCACCTGGGCCGCGAAGAAATCGACGTCATAGCGCCGGTGCTGGCGCAGCTGCGCGCCCGCGGCATGGACCTGCGCGGGCCGCTGCCGGCCGACACCGCGTTCCTGCCGCAAACGCTCGCGGACCTGGACGCGGTGCTGGCGATGTACCACGACCAGGGTCTGCCGGTGCTCAAGCACTCGGGCTTTGAGCAGGCGGTGAACATCACGCTGGGCCTGCCCTACCCGCGCGTCGCCGTGGACCACGGGACGGCGCTGGCGCTGGCCGGCCAAGGCGTGGCGAACCCGTCCAGCCTGTTCGCCGCCGCCGGCCTCTGCAGCGCCCTGGGTGCGCGCCGGAGCCCGCCATGAGCGCCTTCAAGGCACCGCCAAAGAAAAACCTCGGCCAGCACTTCCTGGCCGACCGCCGCTACATCGACCAGATCGTGATGGCGGTGAACCCGAAGCCGGGCGACCGCCTGGTGGAGATCGGTCCGGGCCAGGGCGCCATCACCTTCCCGTTCCTGCGCAAGCACGGCGAGCTGATCGTGATCGAGTTCGACCGCGACCTGATCACACCCCTGATGGAAGCCTCGGAGGGCCTGGGCCGGCTCACCATCATCCACAAGGACGTGCTGCAGGTGGACTTCAGCCGCCTGGCCGGCGACGAGGGCCCGCTACGATTGGTGGGCAACCTGCCCTACAACATCTCATCGCCCATCCTGTTCCACGCGCTGGCGCATGCCGGCGCGGTGCGCGACATGCACTTCATGCTGCAGAAGGAAGTGGTGGACCGCATGGCCTGCGGGCCAGGCAGCAAGGTCTACGGCCGGCTCAGCGTGATGCTGCAGGCCTATTGCACCGTCACCTCCCTGTTCGACGTGCCGCCCGAGGCATTTCGGCCGCCGCCCAAGGTGGATTCAGCGGTGGTGCGGCTGGTGCCCAAGGCTCCCGACGAGATCGGCATCGCCGACCCGGTCTTGTTCGAACGGGTGGTGCGCGAGGCCTTCGGCCAGCGCCGCAAGACCCTGCGCAACGCCCTGTCGCTGGTTTGCAGCGGCGCCGATATCGAAGCCGCGGGCCTGCGCCCGGACGCCCGCGCCGAGCAGCTGGCGGTGGCCGAGTTCGTCCGCCTGGCCGCGCACATCGGCACCCTGGCGCTGCCACCGCCACAATTGCCCGCGTAGAATGGCGGCATGCCGCAGCCCCCGCACGCCATTGAAGTCGCTGTTGCCACTCGATTCCTCGACGACAAGTCGGTGCCCGAGGACGACCGCTACGTGTTCGCCTATACCGTGCGCATCCACAACGCCGGGCAGCTGCCGGCACAGTTGCTCAGCCGGCACTGGCTGATCACCGACGCCAACGGCAAGGTGCAGGAAGTGCGCGGCGAAGGTGTCTTGGGCGAACAGCCGCGGATAGAGCCCGGCGAAAACTACGAATACACCTCCGGTGCCGTGCTGGAAACCGCGCTGGGCACCATGCGCGGCAGCTATCGGATGCTGGCCGACGACGGCACCCAGTTCGACGCCGCCATCGACGTATTCACCCTGTCCATGCCGCGGACGCTGCACTGATGGCCACTTACGCCATCGGCGACGTCCAGGGTTGCTACGACGCGCTGCAGAAACTGCTGGAGAAAATCCGCTTCGATCCGGCCGTGGACCGGCTTTGGTTCTGCGGCGACTTGGTGAACCGCGGCGGCCAGTCGCTTGAGACCTTGCGGCTGGTGCACTCGCTGTCCATCCACAGCACCGTGGTGCTGGGCAACCACGACCTTTCGCTTCTGGCCATCTCGACGCGCCGCGAGGCGGACCAGCGCAAGGTGAACGCGGACCTGCAGCGGGTGCTGTTCGCCGACGACCACGAAGTGCTGATCGGCTGGCTGCGCCGGCAAAAGCTCTTCCACGTCGACCGCACCCTCGGCTTTGCGATGGTGCACGCGGGTTTGGCGCCCAAGTGGACGCTGAGCCTGGCCGAGGCGCGCGCCCGCGAAGTGGAGGACAAGCTGCAGTCCGACGCGTTCTTCAAGCTGGCCAAGAACATGTACGGCGACAAGCCGGCCTGGTCACCCAAGCTCACCGGCGTGGACCGCTATCGCGCCATCATCAACGTCTTCACCCGGATGCGTTACTGCACGCCCAGCGGCCGCATCGGCTTCATGGACAAGGGGCGGCCCGGCACCCAGACGCCGGGCATGTACCCGTGGTTCGAAGTTCCCGGCCACGCCCCGCGCGAACTGCCGGTGGTGTGCGGGCACTGGTCCACCTTGGGCCTGTTCATGGGCCTGGGCATCTACTCCATTGACACGGGTGCGGTCTGGGGCGGCAAGCTCACCGCCATGGCCTTGGGCCCCGAACTGCGTCTTTTCCAGGTTCCCGGCCGTGAAGTGCCCGCCAATGGTCCGCAGGGCGAGGACTGAGTCACAGTTTGGCGGGTTTAGTGCCGCCTCTCTTCTCGCAGCCGGTATCGTGGGTGCAACGATCCCCCGGAGCACCGCATGAACCGCATCCTTGGCGCCCTGGCGCTCGCGCTGGCGCTTGCCGCCACCCCTGCCGCTGCACAAGACCCGGCCCCGTCCCTGGCCGCGCTCAAGGCCGAACTGGGCCAAGGCAAGCAGATTGTCGTGGCAAGGCAGATGGCACTGACCTCCGAACAGGAGGCTGGTTTCTGGCCCGCCTACGACGAGCACCAGAGCGAACTGCTCGAACTGAACCGGCGCCACCGTGAGAACACCGCCGCCTATGCCCGCGCCGCCGCCGGACTGGACGAGGACGCGGCCAACGAATTGGCCGACGAAGCGCTGGAGATTGCCCGTGAACAGGCCCAGCTGACCGAGCGCACCTACAGCCGCCTGCGCCGCAACATTGGCCCGGCCAAGGCGCTGCAGTACCTCCAGCTCGAAGCCAAGTTCGCGGCAATCGCCAACTACGACGTCGCGGCCACCCTGCCCTGACTCTTGCGGCGCCTAGGCGCCGGGGGCGTAATCAATAAACTCGAACGCGTGAGCATGGCGGGCATCGGCGGGGTGACGCTCGCGCGCCGTCACCTGCCACCGCCCCGGCGGCAGCGCCGGGAAAAACGCATCCGCGTCCACCACCGTGGTCTCCACGTGGGTGAGGTGCAGGCGCGCGGCCAGCGGCAACACGAGCGCGTAGACCTCGCCACCGCCAATCACCATCAGCTCGGCCGCCTCGCAGCGCGCCTGCGCCTGCTGCAGCGTCGCGACCGCGTGCATGCCTTCGAACGGCACCTCGCCTGTTCGCGTCAGCACCAGGTTTAGCCGCCCCGGCAGCGCGCGACCCAGCGACTGCGCGGTCTTTCGGCCCATCAGCACCGGCTTGCCCAAGGTGAGGGCCTTGAAGCGCTGCAGGTCATCGGGAAGCCGCCACGGCAGCGCATTGCCGCGGCCGATGGCCCCGGCGCGGTCCAGGGCCGCCACCAGCACCAGCGCGCTCACACCGCCACCGGCGCCTTGATGGCGGGGTGCGGGTCGTAGCCGGTGACCAGGATGTCTTCGTAGCGCATCGCGAACAGATCGGTCGCCTCCGGCGCCAAGGCCAGCGTGGGCAGCGCCCGCGGCGCCCGCGACAGCTGTTCGCGCGCTTGCTCGAAGTGGTTGCTGTACAGGTGCGCATCGCCCAGCACATGGACGAAATCACCCACGCCCAGGCCGCAGTGGCGCGCCACCATGTGCGTGAGCAAGGCGTAGCTGGCTTTATTGAACGGCACGCCCAGGAACAGGTCGGCCGAGCGCTGGTAAAGCTGGCAGCTGAGCCGGCCGTCGGCCACGTAGAACTGGAACAGCGTGTGGCAGGGCATCAGCGCCATCTGCGGCAGGTCAGCCACGTTCCAGGCGCTGACGATAAGCCGGCGCGAGTCGGGGTTGCGCTGGATCTCGTCCACTACCCAGCGCAGTTGGTCGATCTCGCGGCCGTCGCTTCCGGTCCAGCGCCGCCACTGCTTGCCGTACACCGGGCCCAGTTCACCGTCGGCATCGGCCCACTCATCCCAGATGCTCACTTTGTTGTCGCGTAGGTAGGCCACGTTGGTCTCGCCGCGGATGAACCACAGCAACTCGTGCACGATCGAACGCAGGTGCACCTTCTTGGTGGTGACCAGCGGAAAGCCCTGCGACAAATCGAAGCGCAGCTGGCGCCCGAACACCGACCGGGTCCCGGTACCGGTGCGGTCGGCTTTTTCGGCCCCGTGCTCCAGCACCTGCTGCAGCAGCTCCAGGTACGCCTGCATCAGGCGGCCTCGGCGGGCTGCAGGGTGGGCGAACGATGCGACAGCCACAGCAGGAACAGGCCCAGGCCCACCAGCGGCAGCGACAGAAGCTGGCCCATGGTGAGCCAGCCAAACGCGAGGTATCCCAAGTGCTGGTCGGGCTCGCGGACGAACTCCACCGCAAAACGGAACACGCCGTAGAGCAGCGCGAACAGACCCGAAACCGCGTAGCGTGGCCGCGGTTTGCGCGAGTACAGCAGCAGGATGGCCATCATGATGATGCCCTCCAGGACCATCTGGTAAAGCTGCGAGGGATGCCGCGCGAAGCGGTCCAAGGCGCCGCTCTCATGCAGGCTGCGCAGTTGGTCCATGGGCAGCGCGGCGTACTCGGCCGGCAGGCTGTCGGGGAACACCACGCCCCAGCTGCCGCCGGTGGGCTTACCCCAAAGTTCGCCGCCGATGTAGTTGCCAAGGCGGCCAAAACCCAGCCCCGACGGCACGATGGGCGCGACGAAATCCATGGTGTCGAAGAAGTGCAGTTTCCGCTTCCATGACCACCACGCCGCCGCCACCATCACGCCCAGCAGGCCGCCGTGGAAGCTCATGCCACCTTGGTTGATCTTCAGCAGCATCAGCGGATTGGCCAGGAAATCCTCCAGCCCGTAGAACAGGACATAGCCGATGCGGCCACCCAGCACCACGCCCAACATGCCGTAGAACAACAGATCGCCAAAGCCGTCCTCGTCCACGCCCGGCAGGCGTCCGGCGCGAACGCGCGTCCGCCCGATCCACCAGGCGGCACCGAACGCCAGCAGGTACATCAAGCCGTACCAGTGGATGCCGTGCGGCCAGAACGGCAGCGCAACGGCGATGGGATCGATGTCGTGCAGCAGGGTCATGCCGGCTCCAGCGGAAGGCGGCCTAGCCGCTCCGTCGTTTCTTGCGGTTCGAGAGGATGTTCAGCGTCTCCACGCCGCCCGAGAAGGCCATCGCGAAGTAAAGCAGCTTGCGATCGATGTGATAGTCGAAGCCGTCGGCGATCAGGGCCACGCCCACCAGGATGATGAAGGCCAGCGCCAGCATCTTCACGGTCGGGTGGCGATCAATGAAATCACCAATCGGGTTGGCGGCGAAGATCATCACCGCGACAGCGATGAGGATGGCGCCCACCATCACCCAGCGGTTGTCCACCATGCCCACCGCAGTGATCACCGAATCAAGCGAGAACACGATGTCGATCACCGCGATCTGGGCAATCACAAAGCCAAACACCGCCGAGGGCTTGGTGCCGATATCCTCGTCCTCGCTGCGGCCCTCCACGGAGTCGTGGATTTCCATGGTTCCCTTCACCAGCAGGAACAGGCCGCCGGCGATCAGCACCAGGTCGCGGACTGAATAATCCTTGCCAAACAGGCTGAAAAGGTTGTTTTCCATGCTGGCCAGGAACGCCAGTGAAAGCAGCAGCATGATGCGGGTGATGCAGGCCAGCGCCAGCCCGAACTTGCGGGCCTTGGGGCGCAGTTCGGGCGGCAGCTTGCTCACCGCGATGGAAATGAACACCAGGTTGTCGATTCCCAGCACGATTTCAAGGGCACTCAGGGTGATCAAGGTCAGCCAGACATTGGGGTCGGCAAGAAATTCAAAACTCATTGCAATCAATCCTTCAAATCAAAAAAG
>JANNQY010000088.1:0-3021 GCA_031400995.1 Lysobacteraceae bacterium | reverse complement strand
AGTCCCGATGCTCTTTGCCAGAAGCATCGGGACTGAAGTCCCTCCTACAGTCCCTCCTACAGTGGGTTAGCCGACAATGCGCAGCAAGTCGTCCAGCAGCGCCGCCGCCGTCACCTCGGCACCGGCGCCGGGGCCCTGGATCTGCAGCGGGCGCTCGCGGTAGCGCGTGCTCCATATGGCCACGCGGTTGTCGCAGCCCCGGCCCACGGCGATCGGGTCGTCCGGGAGCAGCGCTTCCAGGCCAATGCGCGCACCGGACGCGTCGAAGCGCGCGACATAGCGCAGCACCTTGCCGTCTCGGGCGGTGCGCGCCGCGCGCTCGGCCAGCGGGGCATCGAGTTCGCGCAACGCCGTGGCCAGTTCGCCCGGCCCGGCCGCTTCAATGGCCGGTGTCAGCAGCGAATCCACCCGCACTTCCACCTCCTCCAGCGGATATCCCGCCGCGCGCGCCAGGATCAGGAGCTTGCGGCGCACGTCCTCGCCGGAGAGATCCACCCGCGGGTCAGGCTCTGCATAACCCTGGGCCACCGCGGCCTGCACGCGCTGGGAAAACGGCTCGCTGCCGTCGTAGCCGTCGAACAGCCAGGCCAGCGTGCCCGACAGTACGCCGACGATGGCGCCAATGCGGTCACCGCCCGCGCGCAGATCACGCAGCGTGCGCAGCAGCGGCAGCCCGGCGCCCACGGTGGCGGCGTCGCCGTAGCATCGGCCGTCGGTGGCCAGCGCGCGGATGTCGTGCTGGCGCAGCAGCGGGCCGCCCAGGCCCAGTTTGTTCGCACTGACCACATGCAGGCCGTGGCGCAGCCAGCGCGGGTGCCAGGCCGCCAGTTCGGCGCTGGCGGTCGCGTCCACCACGATGTCGCCGGCCTGCAGGCCCGAAGGCAGCGTGCCGGAACCATCGTGCGACTCGCCTTCGCCCAGGCGTCCAAGCACCGCAGCGGGGTCCAGTCCGCGCGCGTCGGCCAGCCGCCGGCGCGAGTTGGCCGCCAGCACCAAGCGCAGCTGCGGATGCGCGCCTTCGGCCAAGCGCGACAGCAGCGCGCTGCCCACCGTGCCCACGCCGAGCAGCGCGATGCGGTGCACGGCCGGCTCCGTGCGGGCGACCGCGCTGGCCAGCACTGCAGTCACGGCGACACCTCGCTCAGCGGCTGCGGGTTCAACGCCAGCGCACGCGCCAGCGCCGCCTCGATGTCGGCCTCCAGGTCTTCCAAGGCTTCGATACCCACCGACAGCCGCAGCAGGCCTTCGCCGATGCCGGCGACGCGACGCGCCTCGGCCGACATCGCGGCATGGGTCATGCTGGCCGGGTGCGCCACCAGGCTTTCCACGCCGCCCAGCGACTCGGCCAGGGTGAAGTGCTGCAGCCCGTCCAAGAACGCGCGCACGGCCGGCAGGCCGCCCGCCAGTTCGAAGGAAATCATGGCGCCGAAGCCGCGCTGCTGACGCGCCGCCAGCGCGTGGCCCGGGTGCGACACCAGGCCCGGGTAGTGCACGGCCGACAGCGCCGGATGGTGCTCAAGGCGCTCGGCCAGGGCCGCGGCGTTTTCCTGGTGCACGCGCAGGCGTGCGTCCAGCGTGCGCAGGCCGCGCAGGGTGAGGAAGCTGTCGAACGGCGAGCCGGTGAGGCCCAGCGCGTTGGCCCACCAGGTGAGCGATTCGTTGTGCGCGGCGTCGCGCGACACCACCGCACCGCCCACCACGTCGCTGTGGCCGTTGATGTACTTGGTGGTGGAATGCAGCACGAAATCGGCGCCGAACTCGATCGGCGTCTGCAGCGCCGGCGACAGGAAGGTGTTGTCCACCAGCGCCAGTGCGCCGGCGGCGTGCGCGGCGTCGATGACGTGCTGCAGGTCGGTGATGCGCAGCAGCGGGTTGGACGGGGTTTCAATCCACACCAGGCGGGTGGGCACCGACAGCGCCGCGGCCAGCGCCTGCGGATCCGCCAGATTGGCCAGCACCAGCTCGAAGCGGCCTTTACGCGCCAGCGCGTCGAACAGGCGCCAGCTGCCGCCGTAGCAGTCGTGCGTCACCACCAAGCGTTCGCCCGGCTGCAGGAAAGCCTCCAGCACCAGGGTGATCGCGGCCATGCCGGTGGCGGTGACCACCGCGCCGGCACCGCCTTCAAGCTCGGTCAGCGCCTCGGCCAGCTGGTCGCGAGTGGGGTTGCCGCTGCGGGTGTAGTCGTACTTACGCTTCTGGCCGAAGCCGGCGAAGCTGAAGTTGCTCGACAGCACGATCGGCGGCGTGACGGCGCCAAACGCGGTGTCGGCATCGATGCCGGCGCGAACGGCGGCGGTGGCGGGACAGCGCGCGCTCATGCCGCACCTCCGCAGGCGTCGGCCAGTGCGTCTTTCAGGATGCCGGCGATGGCGCCCTCCTCTTTCAGGAATGCGTCGTGGCCGTAGGACGAACGCAGCTGGCGCAGGCGCGCCGGGGCGCCCAGGTTTTCAACCAGCGCCTGCAGATCGGACAGTGGCACCAGGCGATCTTCCTCGATGGCCACCACGGTGGTGGGCACGGTGACGCTGGCGGGGTCCACGGCGTGCAGATCAATGGACTCCGACAGGCGCAGGAAAGCCGTGCTGGTGAAGCGCGCGGCGAAGCGGCGGCCGCAGCCCTCCAGGTAGTCCTGCGAGGCGCAGCGTGCGCTGCCGCCCTCCAGCGTGGCCGGCGCGTCGAAGCGGGCCGCGAATTCCTCCGGCGTGCGGTAGCTGAGCATGGCCCACTGCCGCGCCAGCGCCAGGCCTTGCGCCACGCCGCCTTCGCTGCGGCCCAGCGCCACGCACTGGCGCTGCAGTGCGCGCCAGGCGCTGGCATAAGGATGCGCGCGGTGCGCGCCGGAGATGGCCACCAGATGGCCGAGGCGATGGCCATGCCGCACCGCGAACTGCAGCCCCACCATGGCGCCGTAGGACGCGCCAACGAAGGCGGCGACGCGGGTGACGCCCAGGCGGTCGAGCGCGATGGCCAGGGCATCGGCCTGGTCGGCGCTGTCGAGCGCAACATCGAGTGCGCCGTCGG
>JANNQY010000087.1:0-6345 GCA_031400995.1 Lysobacteraceae bacterium | reverse complement strand
GCCAAGAGCATCGGGACTGAAGTCCCTCCCACAGGGCGGGGTGGGGTGGCCTGGGAGTGGGTTTGAAGGTTTTTTACTGCCATCACTTTGCGCTGCCGTTGCCGCCGGGGCACTCGTTCCCGATGGCCAAATACAGCCGTTTGCACGAGCGGGTGCTCGCAATGGCGCCGGCGCTGGGAATTGAATTGCTCGAGCCGACGGCCGCTACCGAAGGCGACCTGCTGCGCGTGCACGCGCCCGAGTACGTGCGCGCCATGATCGATGGCACGGCGGATGCGGCCCTGATGCGCCGCATCGGCTTCCCCTGGTCGCCGGCGATGGTGGAGCGTTCGCGGCGATCGTCCGGGGGAACCCTGATGGCGCTGAGCGCGGCACTGGAAGGCGACGGCATCGCAGTAAACCTGGCCGGCGGAACCCATCATGCGGGGTACGCGCGCGGCGGCGGCTACTGCGTGTTTAACGACGCCGTCATTGCGGCGCGCCACGTGCAGTCACGGCAACTGGCCGAACGCGTGCTGGTCATCGACCTGGACGTGCACCAAGGCAACGGCACCGCAGAACTTTGCGCGCAGGACGATTCGATCTTTACCTTCTCGATGCACGCCGGGCGCAACTACCCGGCGGTGAAGCCTGAGTCCGACCTGGACGTTTCGCTGCCCGACGGCACCGGCGATCACGCCTACCTGGACGCACTGGCCCAGCACCTGCCGCAGGCCATCGCGCGCGCCCGGGCCGATGCGGTGGTGTACCTGGCGGGCGCCGATCCCTATGTGGGCGACCGCCTGGGTTACCTGGCCCTGAGCAAGGCGGGTCTGGCCGAGCGCGACCGCCAAGTGTTCGACGCCTGCCGGCGCCACGCGCTGCCGCTGGCCGTCTGCATGGCCGGTGGCTACGCGCCGGACGTGGAGGACATCGTGGATATCCACGAAACCACCGTGCGCCTGGCCGCCGCCCATCGCCGCTAGCCCCCAAAGTCCCTCCCACAGGGGGCTTTGGGCGGCCGCCTAAACCATTCGGCGGTCTGTTGCATCCCAGCCGGTATGCTCAGTGTGGCCGTGACCGCCGATAACGCCAGCCTCGTCGCCGACGCGTCCATACGCGACGAGGACCATGCCTTGGTGCGCGCCGCTGGCAAAGGCGACATGCGCGCGTTCGAGGCGCTTTACCGTCGGCACTCCCGGCGCATCTTTGCAGTGCTGTGGCGGCTGTGTGGCCACGAGGCGCGCGCCGAGGAGCTGGTGCAGGACGCCTTCGTGCGCGCGTGGCAGGCGCTGCCGGGGTTCCGTTTCGAAAGCGCCTTTTCCACCTGGTTGCACCGCTTGGCCGTGAACACGGCGCTGATGGACCTGCGCTCGCGCGCCGGCGCCGAGGCGCTGGAAACCGACGATGCGGCGCTGGAGTACCAGGCCACTGCCGACAGCGCCGGCACCCGCACCGCGCTTGCACTGGATCTTGAACGCGCCATCGCCACCTTGCCGCCGCGCGCGCGCGCGGTGCTGGTGCTGTACGACATCGAAGGATGGAAACACGAGGAAATTGCCATCGAGCTGGGCATGGCGGTGGGCAGTTCCAAAGCGCAACTGCATCGGGCGCGGCAACTGCTGCGTGCCCGATTGGGAGAAGACCATGGGCGAGACTGAACTGCGCTGGGGGCTGCGCCAACTGCCCCGTGAACTGGAGCCACCGACCGACCTCTGGCCCGGTATCGCGGCCCGGCTGGCGCCGCCGCGGCGCCGGACGTGGCCCTGGCTGGCCGGACTGGCGCTTGCCGCCTCCCTGGTGCTGGCGCTGGGCTTGTCCCTGCCGGCGCGTGCCCCGACGGCCTCCGCCGACGTGGCGCTGCTTGAACGCGAGGCCGACGCCCTCACCCGCGAGTACCAGGTGGCGCTGGACCAACTGGCGGGCGCGCCACTGGCGGCGCTGGTGGAGCCTGACCTGGCCACCCTGGACCAGAGCGCCGCCGACATCCGCCGCGCGCTCGCGGACGACCCCGACGCCGTTTACCTGCTGGAGCAACTGCGCCGGACCTATGCCCGCCGCCTTTCACTGACCCAGCGCGCAGCCATGGGCTGATGCCGTGACCACACCTCTATCTATAAGGAAGATCCCCATGTTGCCCCGACTCCTCGGTCTCGCCGCCCTGCTGGCCATTTCCCCGGCCTTGGCCGGCACACCCCTCAATGAAACCCGCCCGCTGGCTCCAGCGGGGCACGTCAGCATCGACAACGTCAAAGGCCGCATCGTCGTGCGCGGCTGGGACCGGCCTGAGGTAAAGATCACGGGCTCCCTGGGCGAGGGCGTGGAGGCGCTGCTGGTGGAGGGCGATGCCAACGACTTGCGGATCAAGGTGCGCTACCCCGAGGGCGGTGGCGGCTGGTTTGGCTGGAACGGCGGCGACCGGGGTGCCGAACCCACCGAGCTTGAGGTCAGCCTGCCGGTGGGCGCGCGAGTAACCGTGGAATCGGTGAGCGCCGACGTGCAAGTCGCCGGCGTCGGCGGCAGCCGGCTGACGGTGGACAGCGTCAGCGGCGATATCCAGGTGAGCGGCTCTCGCCCGGACGAGGCGCGCTTCGACACAGTCAGCGGCAATCTGGACCTGGAGCTGGCCAGCAGCGACACCAGCGTGGACACGGTCAGCGGCGACATCGTGCTCAAAGGCGGGCTGCGCGGCACCGTGCGCTTGGACAGCGTGTCCGGGAACGCCACGCTGACCGCAGGCGTGGTTGACGAAGTGAGCCTCAGTACGGTCTCCGGCGACGGCCGGCTGCAGGCCGCCCTGGCCCCGTCGGGCAACATCAGCGCTGATTCGGTGAGCGGCCAGCTGACGCTGGCCCTGCCGGCCGACACCTCGGCCCGGCTGCAGTTGGAGTCCTTCAGCGGCAGCATTTCGAGCCCGGTGGGCAAGGTGGTGACCGAGAAGTATGGTCCGGGCAGCCACCTCGACGCCCGGCTGGGGGCCGGGTCGGGCGCCATTCGGCTGGAATCGTTCTCCGGAGATATCCGGATTGAGATTGCCAAGTAACTGAATAAATTGAATTTATCGGCCCGGCGCTGACCTCGGCGCCGGGCCGATCGTGTGCTGGAACTCACAAAACTGTCTTTATGACGTATTAACCCCATTTCCCAAGCGTAAAGATTGCGTTATGCTCCGACCAGCCACGGCGGCCGTCATCCTGATTGTCGCCCTTAGGCTTTGTCCCGAACTCTAAGAGTCACCATCACTCTGACGTTGGAGAGAGAGTAAATGTCTAATTTCAATCAGCTGTCCGGCGCGATTCGTTTCGCGCTCCTCGCCGGCGCCGCTTCCACCTTCGTTGCCGTGCCTGCCTTTGCGCAGGAAGCCGCCGCGACGGAAGAAGCTGCCGCCACCCTCGAAACCGTCGAAGTCACCGGCTCGCGTCTGCGCCGTGCGGACGTCGAAGGTGCCGCTCCGGTCCTCGTGATCAGCCGCGCGCAGATTGATGCCAGCGGCCGCGTGTCGGTTGCCGACGTCCTGCGTGACACCACCTTCGCTTCGGCCGGTAACTTCCGCCCGCAGTCCGGCAGCTCGGCCCAGTCCCTGGCCAGCATCGACCTGCGCGGCATCGGTTCGGGCCGCACCCTGGTGCTGATCGACGGCCGTCGCGCCCCGACCAGCCCGCAGGCAGCGTCCTCGGGTTCTGACGTCAATGCCATCCCGCTGGCCGCTGTCGAGCGCATCGAGATCCTGTCCGACGGCGCCTCCGCCGTGTACGGCTCGGACGCCATCGCTGGCGTGGTCAACATCATCACCCGTCGTGACTTCAACGGCGCCGAACTGCGCATTGGCGCCGGTACCACCGACGTCACCGGCGGCGACCTCGACGATATGTCCGTGGTGTTCGGCTCGTCCAACGACAAAACCCGCATCATCGGCGGCGCGTCGACCTCCAAGCGCGGCATGGTTTTCACCCGCGACCAGATCGGCTACAGCCGCGGCGTGAGCTCGTTCGGCAACAACTACGTCACTCCGACTGGCGGCTTGGCTGCGGTCCCCGGCTTCTCTTGCACCGAGGGCGCGTTCTATCGCCTCAGCAACGGCCTGTGCTCGTTCGACTTCAACTCGGTGGCGGCCAACGAGGCCAAGATCGACACCACCTCGGTGTTCGTGCGCGCTGATCACCAGATCAACGACAACTGGAACCTCTACACCACCGCCAACGTCACCAAGGTCGAGTCTTTCGGCCGGTATGCCCCGGTTCCGGGCTTCGTGACCGCAGCGGAAGGTGGCCCGGGCGACATCATCGTCGGCAACGGCCGACCCACCGTCTACCGTCACCGCTTCGCCGCGGCCGGTAACCGCGACGTGTTCACCAGCGCTGACAACAGCGACTTCCTGCTGGGCGTGCAGGGCCAGCTGACCGACACCATCGGTCTGGACGTCGGCCTGCGTCACAGCGACTACGACTACGCCGAAATCGGCCGCGGCTACATCATTTCCAGCCTCGCCAACGCCGCCGTCGACAGTGGTGCCTACGACCTGCGCAACCCGTTCGGTGCTTCTGCCGAAACCCTGGGCTCGTTCACCAGCACCATCGCCCGCAACTCGCGCTGGCAGACGGACGAGGTCTACGCGATCTCGAACTTCGACATCTTCGAGATGGGTGGCGGCACCTCCAACGCCGTGATCGGCGCCGAGTACCGCGAAGACGACTTCAACGACACCTACGATCCGCTGTCGGAGTCGGGTGGCATCCTGGGTTCGGCCGGCAACTCCTCGGCTGGTTCGCGTGACACCACGGCGTTCTTCGCCGAGTGGCTGCTGCCCTTCACCAGCACCTTCGACATCACCCTGGCGGCCAGTTACGACGATTACTCCGACGTCGGCAGCGCCACCTCGCCGCAGGTCAAGCTGCGCTGGCAGCCGCTGGACAACCTGACCTTCCGTGGTTCCTACAGCCAGGGCTTCCGTGCCCCGGGTCTGGACATCCTGACCCAGAAGACGACGTTCTCGGCCGAGCCGGTGAACGATCCGCAGTCGTGCTTGGCCCTCAGCCAGCCGACCTCCTGCCAGCTGCAGGTGGATACGTACTTCCAGGCCAACGCGGACCTGCTGCCGGAAGACTCGGAGAACTTCAGCGTCGGCGTCGTCTATGACCCGTTCGAGTGGCTCGACCTGTCCCTGGACTACTACAACATCGAAGTCACGGATACGATCTCGCAGATCAGCGCGCAGGACGTCATCAACTCCGATCTGGATCCGGCCACCTACGGCCCGATCCCCGCGGGCGTGAGCATCACCCGCGCTCCGATCAGCGGCGCCATCACCGAGATCAGGTCCGGCTTCGTCAATGCCGGCGTTCTGAGCACCGATGGCCTCGACCTGCGCGTGGGTACGGACTTCGACATGGGCACCTGGGGCGCAATCAACAACCAGTTGAATGTGTCCTGGATCAACAGCTACGAGGTCGAGAACCAAGCCGGTGTTACCACCGAGTTCGTCGATACCGTGGGCCTGCCCGAGTACCGCGCTGCGTTCCTCAACACCTGGGCGCTGGGTGACTTCACCTTCGGCTGGAACGTGAACTTCATCGCCGGTCAGGACGACCAGGTGGGCGGCTACGCCACCAACGATGTGCAGGTTGCCTGGAAGGCGCCGTGGAACGGCACCATCGCGTTCGGTGCCACCAACGTCGGCAACCGTTTCCCGGAACTGGTCCCGTTCGACGGCCGTCCGTGGAACTTCTATCTGTACGACGCCTATGGCCGCACCACTTACCTGCGTTACACCCAGTCGTTCTAAGAACGCTGGCGTCAACGTAAGTCTCGAAGGGCCCCGGCAACGGGGCCCTTCTTTTTTGCGTGCGCGGCCGGGACAATGGCCGCATGCATGCTGACGACGACGCCAGACGCCGCGCCTGGAGCGCCTACTGGGCCACGGGGGGGCTGCACTCGTGCGTTGGCAGTTTTGATGCCGGCTATTCCGGCGCCATTGGCGCGTTCTGGGCGCAACAGTTCGCCGCGCTGCAGCCGCACGACCGCGTGCTGGACCTGGCCACTGGCAATGGCGCCTTGCCGCGCATGCTCTGGACCCGCCGTGGCGCTGGTTGCCCCGAAGTCGAGGCCGTGGACCTGGCGCAACTTGCGCCCGACTGGCACGACGCTGCAGCGCAGGAGCGCATCCGGTTTCATTCCGGCGTAGCGATGGAGCAGCTGCCGTTCCCGGACGGCCACTTCACCCTTGTGGTCAGCCAGTACGGCTTTGAGTACGCGCGCCGCGAGGCCGCCCTGGACGAATGCCTGCGGGTGTTGGCGCCCGGCGCTGGCCTTGCTTTCGTGATGCACCACGCCGGCTCGGTGCTGGTGGGCGTGGGGCAGGGGGAGCTG
>JANNQY010000086.1:0-2765 GCA_031400995.1 Lysobacteraceae bacterium | reverse complement strand
GGCCAAGATGGGCATGAGCTTCGTCACGCTGGGTCTGGCGGCGGAGTTCGGCCCGCAGGGCGTGGCGGTGAATGCGCTCTGGCCGCGCACGGTGATTGCCACGGACGCGCTGAAAATGATCCCCGGCGTGCCCCTGGGCGGCTGCCGCACGCCGGAGATCCTGGCCGATGCGGCCTACGCGATGCTGACCACGCCGGCGCGCGAAATGACCGGCCAGTTCATCGTGGATGAAACCCTGCTGCGCGAGCGCGGCGTCGTCGACTTCAGTCATTACGCGGTGGATCCGTCGCAGCCGCTGCTGCCGGATTTTTTCCTGGATGATCCGGAGCTGGGGCGCTCGCCGTGAGCCTGCGCTACCTGCATGCGATGGTGCGCGTCCGCGACCTTGACGCTTCTGTGGCGTTCTTCCGGGACGCCTTGGGCTTGCTGGAAACCCGGCGCCGGGACTATCCGCAGGGCCGGTTCACCCTGGTCTACCTGGCTGCCCCGGCCAATCCTGAGTCCGAGATCGAGTTGACCTTCAACTACGACGACGAGGACTACGGCACGGCCCGCAACTTCGGCCATCTCGCCTTCGAGGTGGACGACATCTACGCTGTCTGCGCGCGGCTGCAGGCGCACGGCGTGGTGGTGCAGCGGCCGCCGCGCGATGGCCGCATGGCCTTCGTGCGCTCGCCGGATCTCATCTCGATTGAACTGCTTCAGAAAGGCGCGGCGCTGGCGCCGGCCGAGCCCTGGCTGTCGATGCCCAACGTGGGTGTCTGGTAGCGCCTAGGCCTGGTCCAGGGCTTGGGCGAAATCCGCCAGCAAATCATCTGCATGCTCAAGTCCCACTGAAACCCGCAGCAGATTCTGTGGGCTGTGCGGGTTGGCGCCCTCCACCGAGGCGCGATGCTCCACTAGCGTTTCCGCGCCGCCCAGCGAGGTGGCATTGATCGCCAGTTTCAGCGCACCCGCCACCCGCAGCGCCGCCTCGCGCCCGCCCTTGAGCCGGAAGCTGAGCATGGCGCCGAAATCGCTCATCTGTCGCGCGGCAATGGCGTGGCCCGGGTGGCTGGCGAGGCCGGGGTAGTGCACCACCTCCACCGCCGGATGCGCAGCGATGGCTTCGGCCAAGGCGCGGGCGTTGCGGCAGTGCCAGGCCATGCGCGCCGGCAGCGAGCGGCAGCCGCGCAGGATCAGCCAAGCGCTGAACGGCGCCAGGATGCCGCCGGTGACGTGGCGCCGGTGCGCAGTGCGCGCATGCAGGTCATCGGTTCGTGCGAACACCAGCGCGCCGCCCATCACGTCGCTGTGGCCGCCGAAATACTTGGTGGTGGAATGCATCACTACGTCTGCGCCCAGGGCCAAGGGGCGCTGCAGGATGGGCGTGGCGAAGGTGTTGTCGCAGGCAAGCTGGGCGCCGTGGCCATGCGCCAGCTGCGCCAGTGCCGCCAGGTCGGCCACCTGCAGCTGGGGGTTGGAGGGGGTTTCGGCCCAGATCATGCGGGTTTCGGGGCGCAGCGCTGCGCGCACGGCTGCCAGATCGCCCATGTCCACCGCGCTGGCCTGCAGGCCGCGCTCGGGCAGGAACTCCTGCGCCAAGATGCGCAGGCCGGTGTAGCAATCGCGCGGGTAAAGGACGTGCGAGCCCGCGGGAAGCGATTCGAGCAACGCGCTCATGGCCGCCATGCCCGAGCCGAACGCAAGCGCCGCAGCGCCGCCCTCCAGCGCCGCCAGTGCCGTTTCCAGCCGGGCTTGGGTCGGGTTGTCTTCGCGCTGGTACTCGAAGCCAGCGACGCGTTCGCCGGCTGCGCCATGTTGGAACGTTGTGGCCATGTGGATGGGCGGCGTGACGGCGCCCGTCTCGCGGTCGGGCTCGCCGCCGGCGTGCACGGCCAGGGTTTCAATGCGGGTCATTGTTTTGCCTCGCGGAAAGCCGCGCGAGCGGCCTCGAAAGTGTGCGCGAACTCGGCTTCGCCGTGGGCCGCCGACAGGAAGCCGGCTTCGAACGCCGACGGCGCGAAGTAAACGCCGCGCTTGAGCATGCCGTGGAAAAAGCGCTTGAAGGCTTGGGCATCGCTGGCCATCGCGTCCTCGAAGGTTTCCACCTTGCGGTCGCTGAAGTACAGCCCGAACATGCCGCAGGTGCGGGTGGTGGTGACGGCGATGCCGGCATCGCGCGCGGCTGCTTCCAGGCCATCGCACAGCACGTGGGTGTTGGCTTCGAGCCGTTCGTGGAAGCCGGGCGCCTGAATCAACTCCAGCGTGGCCAGACCGGCAGCCATGGCCACCGGATTGCCGCTCAACGTGCCCGCCTGGTAGATCGGTCCGCTGGGCGCGATCTGCCGCATCAGGTCGACGCGGCCGCCATAGGCGCCCACCGGCATGCCGCCGCCGATGATCTTGCCGAAGGTGCTCAGGTCGGGCGTGACGCCGTAGCGTGCCTGCGCGCCGCCGAGCGCGACGCGGAAGCCGGTCAACACTTCGTCGAAGATGAGTATCGCGCCGTGTTGCGTGCACAGGTCGCGCAAGTGCTGCAGGTAGCCGTCGCGCGGCAGGATGCAGTTGGCATTGCCGACGATGGGCTCGACGATGACGCCGGCGATGTCGCCGCCCACGTCGTCGAAGAGCTTGGTCGCGGCTTCGAAATCGTTGTAGGGCAGGGTGAGCGTGAGGTCGGCCAGCGCCTTGGGCACGCCGGGCGAGTTCGGCAAACCGAAGGTGAGCGCGCCCGAGCCCGCCTTCACCAGGAAGCTGTCGCCGTGGCCGTGGTAGCAGCCCTC
>JANNQY010000085.1:0-5881 GCA_031400995.1 Lysobacteraceae bacterium | reverse complement strand
GCTGCCTCCAAAGAAGAGGAGGGGGGCTCAGGCGATTTGGACGCGGTCGGGGGCCGTGCAGGGAACCACGGCGCCGATGGGGCGGCTGGCCAGGCCGTGCTGCGCCAGCGCCGCCGACACCGCAGCCACGTCGCCCGGCGCCAAGACCAGCACGAAGCCGACCCCGCAGTTGAACGTGCGCCACATTTCCGGCGCCGGCACGGCGCCTTCGCGCTGCAGCCAGTCGAACACCGGCGGCAGCACGATGGCCGAGGCTTCGATGTCCAGGCCCAGCCCGTCGGGAATCACACGGATGATGTTCTCGGTGAGGCCGCCGCCGGTGATGTGCGCCATGGCGTGGATGTCGTGCGCCGCCAGCAGCGCCAGGATGGGCTTCACGTAGATGGTGGTCGGCGCCATCAAGGCGTCGGCAAGCTTGACGCCGCCCACGTCCAGGTCGGCGGGGCGGCCGGCGCGGTCGTAGATGCGGCGCACCAGCGAGTAGCCGTTGGAATGCGGGCCGCTGGACGCCACGCCCAACAGCACGTCGCCGGCGCGAACGTTGGCGCCGTCGAGCAGCATGGATTTCTCCACCGCGCCCACCGTGAAGCCGGCCAAGTCGTATTCGCCCGGCGGATACATGTCGGGCATCTCGGCGGTCTCGCCGCCAATCAGCGCGCAGCCGGCCAGCTCGCAGCCGGTGGCGATGCCGCCCACCACGGCCACCGTGGTGTCCACGTGCAGCTTGCCGGTGGCGAAATAATCCAGGAAGAACAGCGGTTCGGCGCCCTGCACCAGCACGTCGTTGACGCACATGCCTACGAGGTCTATGCCGATGGTGTCGTGGCGGCCCAGCTGCTGGGCCAACATGAGCTTGGTGCCCACGCCGTCGGTGCCCGACACCAGCACCGGCTCGCGGTACTTGCCGCTGAGGTTGAACAGCGCGCCGAAGCCGCCCAGCCCGCCCATCACCTCGGGCCGAAAGGTGCGTTTCACCAGCGGCTTGATGCGTTCGACGACTTCATTGCCGGCGTCGATATCGACACCTGCGTCGCGATAGGTGAGGGGGGTAGGCGTGTTCACGGGCATTCCGGCGCTGGGGAGGCCGCCATTCTACCAACCAAACCGCAGGACGCCCTTTGTGGAAGTCCCTCCCACAAGGGCCCTGCCACAAGGGCCTGCTATTGGGGGCGGGTATGGTTGGACGGGTGGGGGCGCATGCGGCACCATGCGCGCTGTTGCTTGCCTTGTTGTGACCCATGCGCCCAATCCCGACACTTGCCCGTCTTTTCCTTCTGTTGGCCCTGGTCCCGCTGCCGCTGTTGGGGCAGGAGGCTGGGCCTGTTGCCGAAGAGGGAGCATCGGGACTGAAGTCCCTCCCACAGGGGGCTCTGGCGCCCGCGCGCGACCTGAGTCTTTACCAGGCCGAGGTGACGCTGATTTCGCAGAGTGCCAGCGAGCGCAAATCCGCCGCCGCCCGCGCCCTGGGCCAGGTGATGGTGAAGCTGACCGGCAACCCGCAGGCCGCCGGCAACCCGGTGGTGCGGCGGGCCATGCCGCATGCCGAGACGTACGTCACCGACAGCCGCGCCAGCGAAGCCTCGTCCGACCAAGAGGGCAACACTGCCGTGGGCGGAGTGCCGGTTTACAAGACCGTGATGAGCTTCGCCTTCGACCCCGACCGCATGGACGCCCTGGTGGCGGCCTCGGGCCTGAACTATTGGGCCAGCAATCGCCCCCGGCCGATCCTGTGGCTGGCCATTGACGACGGCAGCGGCCCGCGCCTGGTCACCGGCCAGCAGCTGGCCGTGGTGAAGCCGCTGGCCGCGCGCGGACTGGAGCGCGGGCTGCGCTTTGGCATGCCCGCCGGCAGCGCGATCGAGCAAGCCGCCGTGCAAACCATCTGGGCCCAGAATCCGCAGCCGATGCAGCCGCTGACCGCGCGCTACGGCAACGACAGCCAGCTGCTGGGCCGGCTTTATCGCAGCGGCAGCAACTGGACCGCGGACTGGGTGTTGAGCCAGGGGGATTCCGAACTGGCGCGCTGGTCCTACACCGACCCCAGCCCGCAGCGCGCCATCGCCTCGGGTGCCGACGGTGCCGCCGACGCCTTCGCCCGGCGCGATGCCGTGGCGATGGACGTGGGCGAACCGGGCCGCATCACCATCGAAGTGGCCGGCCTGCGCGCCGCCGGCGACTACACCCGCGCCATGGGCTACCTGCAAACCCTGGCCGTGGTGCGCAGCGTGAGCGTGCTCGAAGCCGATGCCGACCGCCTTGTGCTGGAACTGGACCTGGCCGTGGGCCCGGAGGGGTTCGAACGATTCGCGGCGGCCGGTGGCGTACTGCGCGCCGACCCCACCGCCGACGCCAGCCGCCCGCGTTTCCTGCTGCAGCCATGACGCCTTGCGGCAGCCTCGGCGTTCGCCCGGCCGCAAACCTTGCCAAGGAACTCCCTGCATGACCGTTCCCTTCCCGCCGTCCGTCCCGGTTACGCCCCGCTGGCAGTGGTTGGCCCTGATCGCCGGTCTGGGCACCTTGGTCTGGCTGCTGGGGCCAGTGCTCACGCCGTTCGTAGTTGCCGCGCTGCTGGCGTGGCTGGGCGAGCCGCTGGTGGCGCGCATCCAGCGCGGCGGCCGCCAGCGCACCACGGGCGTGCTGCTGGTGTTCACCATCATGTCCCTGGCGGTGATCCTGGCCCTGCTGCTGCTGCTGCCCATACTCGAAAGCCAGATTGGCGACTTGATTGACTGGCTGCCGCAGTTCGGCAACTGGGTAACGGTGCGCGCGATCCCCTGGGCCGAGCAGCGTTTCCATCTGGAGCTGGCCGGCTACATCAATCCCACCCAAGTGATCGAACTGCTCAAGTCGCACTGGCAGGAAGCCGGCGGCGTCGCCGCGACCGTGTTCGGTGGCGTGTCCAAATCCGGCCTGGCCATCTTGGGTTGGGCGGCCAACCTGGCGCTGATTCCGGTGGTCACGTTTTACTTCATGCGCGACGGCAAGGACATGCTGCACCGCGTGCGCGACCTGCTGCCGCGGTCGATCGAACCGGTGGTGGTGCGCCTGACCCAGGAGTCCGACCAGGTGCTGGGCGGCTTCATCCGCGGCCAGCTGAGCGTGATGATTTCCCTGGGCGTGATCTATGCCGCGGGGCTCACGGCGGTGGGCGTGGACCTGGGCATCCTGATTGGCCTCATCGCCGGCCTGGTCAGCTTCGTGCCCTATCTCGGCGCCATCATCGGCGTGGGCGCCGCGGTGATCGCCACCCTGGTGCAGCACGGCGACTGGACGCACCTGCTGCTGGTGCTGGGCGTGTTCGGCATCGGCCAGATGCTGGAGAGTTTCCTGCTCACCCCTTGGCTGGTGGGCGACAAGATCGGCCTGCATCCGGTGGCGGTGATCTTCGCGATCATGGCCGGTGGCCAACTGTTCGGATTCCTGGGCGTGCTGCTGGCGCTGCCGGTGGCCGCGGTGGTGATGGTGGTGCTGCGCTATGCGCACCAGCGCTACACCCAAAGCGGCCTGTACGGCGCCGCCGGGCCGGCGCCCGATGACGCAAGCCCGGCCGCGCAAACCGCGGCGCCCCCGCCGGAGCCATGAGCCACCCGCAGCTTCCGCTGGCGCTGCGAACGCCGCCCGACCAGCGCCTGGAGGCCTTCCACGGCCAGCCTGCGGCGCGCGACGCCCTGGCCGCGGCCGCGCGCGGCGAGCGCAAAGACTGGCTGTACGTCAGCGGCCCCGCCGGCAGCGGCAAATCGCACCTGCTGCTGGCAGCCTGCGCTGAAGCCGCCGCGAACGGGCGCCGCGCGGCGTACCTGCCGCTGGCGGCCTTTGCCGGCCGCCTGGCGGACGCGCTGCCGGCGCAGGAGGGCGTGCACCTGGCCTGCCTGGACGGCCTGGAGGCGGTTGCCGGGCACGCGCCGGATGAAGAAGCCCTGTTCCATTTCCACAACCGCTCCCTGGCCAGCGGCGCCACGCTGGTTTACGCCGCCTGCGCGGCGCCGGCGGCGCTGGGCTTGGGCCTGCCGGACCTGGTGACGCGCCTGGGCCAATGCACGCGTATCGCGCTCACCGCGCTGGACGACGATGGCCGTCGCGACGTGCTGCGCCAGCGCGCCGCGCGCCGCGGCCTGCAGCTGGACGAACCGGTGCTCGATTACCTGATGCGGCGCGCCGACCGCGACCTGGCCAGCCTCACCGCGCTGCTGGATCGCCTGGACAAAGCCAGCTTGGCGGCGCAGCGGCGCATCACCATTCCGTTCCTGCGCGACTATTTGTAGCAGCGGCGCGGGCCGCCGGTGCGGATCAATTCGCGGCGACCACGATCTGGTCGCGGCCGCGGTGCTTGGCTTCGTAAAGCGCCGCATCCGCGCGCGCCAGCAGGTCGTTGAGCAGGTCGCCGTCGCTGTGCGTGGCCACGCCGATGCTGAGGGTGGAATCGAAGCGCGCGGCGCGCTCGCGGTAGTCGTTGGCCAGGCGCTGCGCGAAGCGTTCGGCCTGCTGCACCGACGAGCGCGGCAGCAGGCAGGCGAACTCTTCGCCGCCCAAGCGCGCCGAGAACTGCCCCGGGCCGATGCGCGCAGCAATGATGCCGCCGAGCTCGCGCAGCAGTTCGTCGCCGGCCTGGTGGCCGTGGGCATCGTTGACGCGCTTGAAGAAGTCCACGTCGATGAACAGCACCGCCGGCTGTTGGCCGGCGCTGATGGCGTCCTGCATCGCCGTGCCCGCCAGGTTCATCCAGCCGTCGCGGTTCAGCAGCCCGGTGAGCGGATCGCTGACGGCGCGCTGCCACAGGCTTTCCACTTCGCGATCCAGGCGCACGGCGAGATTGCCGCGCGCGCGGCGCAGCACCAGTCCGGCCGTGACGCTGACAACGTAGTAAAAGCCGAACGCCACCCGCTCCTCGGCGGTGACCTGGTGCAGCGAGAGGAGCATCCACGCCGCGGCCACCGTGCATAGCGCCAGGCCGCCCAGTGCCACCGCGGGCCGCACCAGCAGCGGCAGCCCGGCCACCGGCAGCAGCAGGAATCCGGCCAAGGAAAGCGCCGGCAGGTCCTGCCAGCGCTGGCCGGGTTCCACCAGCGAGCCCAGCAGCAGCACCAGGAAGGCAAAGCCCAGGGTCACCCGCTGCCGCGGCGAGACCAGGGTGCGATAGCTCGATGCGAGGCCCAACAACAGCAGCGCGGCCAGGCTCTGCCAGAAAATCACCGGCAGCGGTGGCCAGCGGAAGGCGGCGCTCAGGGCCAGGTTGGCGGCCTGAAGCAGGGCCATCGCCAGCAGCAGGTTGGACAGCGGGGGATGCAGCAGCGCCATCTGGCGCCGGTGCTGCTCACGGCGTTCAGACACCGACAGGCCGGCCATCTCGCCCTCGAAGGCACGATGCAGGGCGCTGACCAGGGAAAGGAGCGGTTGGGGTGCCATGCGGGGCCGGACGCGGGCGCGAACCCGGCGAAATTCCTGAATTGAGGGGAGCCCGGCAGCCCAAGGCCGCCGCGGGTGGGTTATTTAGGAGGAAACCGGCGAACCATGCAAGCGGGTAGGGTGCCGCCGGTCAGGGGACCAGTGCCGCCAAGCGCTCCGGGGTGCCCACGTCGGTCCACAGGCCCCGGAAATGCTCGCCGGTAACTGCTTCGGCGCGCATCGCGGCGCGCAGCAGCGGCGCCAGTTTGAAGCGCGGCGGTGTCAGTTCGGTCCCTGGCGCGCTGCCCAGGGTGGCGCGCCAGCCGGCGAACAGGGCCGGGCGATACACCCCGATGCCGCTGAACGTGAGTCGCGAATCGCCGGCCGCCAGCACCTGCCCGCCGGCCTGCAGGGCGAAATCACCGCCTGGGTTGTGCGCCGGATTGTCCACCAGCACCAGGTGCGCCAAGCCCTCCGGCACGGGCGGCAATTGGCCGAA
>JANNQY010000084.1:0-12078 GCA_031400995.1 Lysobacteraceae bacterium | reverse complement strand
GTTTTAGAGAGGTTGGGGTTTTGTAGAGGTTGGGGTTTTGTAGAGGCTGGGGGGTCATCGCGGTTGGAGGTTTTTTGATCAACTTGTTTTCCATTGCGGTGCTGGTATCGGGGCGCGGCAGCAACTTGCAGGCTTTGCTGGAAGCCATCGCGGCCGGCGCGCTGCCGGCGCGCGTTGTTGGCGTTTTCTCCGACAAGCCCGACTGCGGCGCAATCGCGATGGCGCGCGCTCGCGGCCTGCACACGGTCGCGATCAGCCCGCGCGACTACCCCAGCCGCGACGCCCACGATGACGCGCTGTTCAGCGAAATCGCCGGCGTTCAGCCCGACCTCATCGTGTGTGCGGGATATATGCGCATCATCGGCGCGCCTGCGCTGCGTCGCTTCGAGGGCCGGATGATCAACGTGCACCCATCGCTGCTGCCCAAGTATCCCGGCCTGCACACCCATCAACGGGCGCTGGACGCCGGTGATAGCGAACACGGCGCCAGCGTGCACGCCGTGATCCCGGAGCTGGATGCCGGCGCGGTTCTTTCCCAGGTTCGGCTGAAGGTGGAGCCCGACGACAGCGCCGAATGGTTGGCGCACCGCCTGCTGCCGCGTGAACACGCGCTGCTGGTGGCCACCGTTGCGCTGTTGGCGCAGGGCCGGCTGCGGATCGGCGCCGTTCCCCTTTTCGATGGCCAGCCGCTGCGCGCGCCGCTGCGGCTAGCCGCAGACAACACACTCCACGGAGCCTGACCATGCCTCGATTCCTCCTCGCGCTGCTGCTGGCGCTGCCGCTGTTGGCGCAGGCCGCGCCGCCGCCGCAGGCCTTCAGCGCCGAGTACGACGTGTTCCAGAACAACCGCCGGCTGGGCCGCGGCACGGTGAGCTTCCAGCCGCTGGCCAACGGGCAGTGGGAGCTGGTGTCCACCTCGCAGGCCACGCGCGGCATGGCCAGCGCAGCCGGCGTCACCCGCAACGAGCGCAGCGTGCTGCGTTGGAGCAACGGCCAGGTGGAAGTGGTGAGCTACCAGATGGACATGCGCGCCGCGTGGACCAGCCGCAGCCAGTCCCTGGTGGTGGATGCCAACAAGCGCACCGCCGTCAGCACCTATCGCGGTGAAGTGTTCAAGCTGCGCTTCGAACCGGGCATGGTGGACCGCCACAGCGTGACGCTGGCGATCATGGCTGACTTGGCCGCGGGCATTCGCGAGCCGCTGGAATACGCGGTGGCGGACCGGCGCGAGACCGACCAGCACCGCTACCGCGTAGGCGCCAACGTGCGCCTGGGCACCGCGCTAGGCACGCAGCCAGCGCTGCGCATCGAGCGCGTGCGCGGAGACGGCAGCGGCCGTCGCACCAAGCTGTGGTTCGCCAAGGACAAAAGCTGGGTGCCGCTGCGCATCAAGCAATACGAGGAAGACGGCCAGTCGGTGGACATGCGGATCACCCGCATCCGCTGATGCCCGTGATCTACCTGATCCTGTAGGAGGGACTTCAGTCCCGATGCTTTTCAGCCCAGAGCTATCGGGACTGAAGTCCCTCCTACATGAAGGCCATCACATAGGAAGGCGCCGCGACACACTCAGGGCAGGCGGCGGATCTTGGCGCCCAGGGTGCCGAGCTTCTCTTCGATGTTTTCGTAGCCGCGGTCGATGTGGTAGATGCGGTCCACGACGGTTTCGCCCTCGGCCACCAGGCCCGCCAGCACCAGTGAGGCCGAAGCGCGCAGGTCGGTGGCCATGATCGGGGCGCCGGTCATGCGCTCGACGCCGCGAATGATGGCGGTGTTGCCCTCCACCCGGATGTCGGCGCCCAGCCGCTGCAGCTCGTTGAGGTGCATGAAGCGGTTTTCGAAAATGGTTTCGGTGATCACGCCCACGCCTTCGGCCACGGTGTTGAGCGCGGCGAACTGCGCCTGCATGTCGGTGGGGAAGGCCGGATACGGCGCGGTGATCAGGTTCACGGCCTTGGGGCGGCGGCCGCGCATGTCCACTTCGATGGTGTCGGCGGTGGTGTTGATGTGGGCGCCGGCCTCCTCGAGCTTCACCAGGATGGCGTCCATGGTGTCGGCACGCGTGCGCTTGGCGATCACGCGGCCGCCGGTCATGGCGCCAGCCACCAGGAAGGTGCCGGCCTCGATGCGGTCGGGCAGCACGTCGTAGTGGATGCCGTTCAGGCGGTCGACGCCGTGCACCACGATGCGGTTGGTGCCGGCGCCCTCGATCTGCGCACCCATGGCGATCAGGCAATTGGCCAGGTCCACCACTTCGGGCTCCTGGGCGCAGTTCTCCAGCACCGTGGTGCCCTTGGCCAGCGCCGCGGCCATCAGCACGTTCTCGGTGCCGGTGACGGTGATCATGTCGAACACATAGCGGCCGCCGCGCAGGCGCTCGGCGCGGGCCTTGATGAAGCCATTCTCCACCGTCACCTCGGCGCCCAGCGCCTGCAGGCCGCGGATGTGCTGCTCCACCGGGCGCGAACCAATCGCGCAGCCGCCGGGCAGCGAAACTTCGGCGTGGCCAAAGCGCGCCAGCAGCGGTCCCAGCACCAGGATGGAGGCGCGCATGGTCTTCACCAGCTCGTAGGGCGCCACGGTGCTGGTGATGAAGCGCGGGTCGGCAGTGATGGTGAGTTTTTCGTCCACCATCAGCTGCACGCCCATGGCGCCCAGCAGCTCCATGGTGGTGGTGACGTCGTGCAAATGCGGGACGTTACCGATGGAGATCGGGCCGTCGGCCAGCAGGGTGGCGGCCAGGATGGGCAGCACGGCGTTCTTGGCGCCGGAAATCTGCACTTCGCCGTTCAGCGGTTCACCGCCGGTGATTACAATCTTGGCCATGGTGTTCTTTAGTCCCGGTGCCTGTTGATCTTGCTGATGATCTTGTGGGAGGGACTTTAGTCCCGATGTTCTTTGGCCAAGGGCATCGGGACTGAAGTCCCTCCTACAAAAAGGGGGTCCACAAATAGGGGGTCAGTCCCGGTGGGCTTCTTCCGGGGTTAGGGTGCGCAGGGCCAGGGCGTGGATCTCGCCGCCCATGCGGTCGCCCAAGGTGGCGTAGACCAAGCGGTGCCGGGCCAGCGGCAGCTTGCCGCGGAAGGCTTCGGCGACCACGGTGGCCTCGAAATGCACGCCGTCCTCGCCCAGCACCTGGGCGCGGGCGCCGGGCAGGCCGGTTTCGATCAGTTCGCGGATGATTTCGGGGGTCATGGGGGCGGGCCGCAGGATGCTGCGCAGGCCTTACAATACGGCCTCGCATCATACTCCCAACGCCTCCCGCATGACTGCAGCCGCCCCCGCCACGCATATCCACGACGACGCGCTGATTGCCAGCGGTCGTACCGTCATCGGCATCGAAGCACGGGCGCTGGACGCGCTGCAGGCCCGGATTGGCCCCGAGTTCGCCGCCGCCTGCCGGCTGATGCTGGCCTGCCGCGGCCGGGTGGTGTGCAGCGGCATGGGCAAGTCCGGGCACGTGGCGCGCAAGATCGCCGCCACCCTGGCCTCCACCGGCACCCCCGCTTTCTTCATGCACCCGGGTGAAGCCAGCCACGGCGACCTGGGCATGGTGACCGACGCCGACCTGGTGCTGGCGCTGTCGAATTCCGGTGAATCCGATGAAATCCTGACCATCCTCCCGGCGCTGCGCCGGCAGGGTAATACGGTGATCGCGCTCACCGGCCGGCCCGGCTCCACCCTGGCGCGGCTGGCCGACCTGCACCTGGACGCCAGCGTGCCGGCCGAAGCCTGCTCGCTGGGCCTGGCTCCCACCTCCAGCACCACCGCCGCGCTGGTGATGGGCGACGCGCTGGCCGTGGCGCTGCTGGATGCGCGCGGTTTCACCGCCGAAGACTTCGCCCGCTCGCATCCGGCCGGCACCCTGGGCCGGCGTCTGCTGCTGCACATCCGCGACATCATGCATACCGGCGATGACGTGCCCACGGTGGCCGCCACCGACAGCGCCGCCGCCGCGCTGCTGGAAATGTCCCGCAAGCGCCTGGGCATGACCACCGTGGTGGACGCCGCTGGCGTGCTGCAGGGCGTGTTCACCGACGGCGACCTGCGACGCGCGCTGGACGATCGCCAGACCGACCTGCACGCCACGCCGGTGTCGCAACTGATGGGCCGCACGCCCAAGACCATCGGCCCTGACGCGCTGGCGGTGGAGGCCGCGCACCTGATGGAAGAGTTCAACATCAGCTCGCTGGTGGTGGTGGACGCCGGCCGCCGGGTGGTGGGCGCGCTCAATATTCATGACCTGTTGCGCGCTCGGGTGGTCTGATCGCGCATGTCCGCCTACTCCGCAGACCTGCTCGCCCGCGCCGCCGGCATCCGCCTGGCCTGCTTCGACGTGGACGGCACGTTGACCAACGGCGACCTCACCTACGACAGCGACGGCCGCGAATCCAAGACCTTCAACGTGCAGGATGGCCTGGGCCTGCGCCTGCTCGAAGACAACGGCATCACGGTGGCCCTGATCACCGCACGCGAAAGCGACGCGGTGAGAGCGCGCGGCCGCGACCTGCACTTGAGTCACGTGTACACCGCGGTGCACGACAAGGCGGCCTGCCTGCTGGAAATCTGCGCAGCGCTGGGCCTGGCGCCCGAACAGGCCGCGCACATGGGCGATGATTTGCACGATCTCCCGGCGCTGGTGCAGGTTGGCTTGGCGGTGGCGCCGGCCAACGCGCACCCCTGGGTGGCGACGCGCGTGCACTGGCAAACCCCGTCCCGCGGTGGCGCTGGCGCTGCGCGCGAACTGTGTGACTTGATCCTCGAGGCGCACGGCCTGCGCGCCGCCGTGCTGGCGCGCTTCGACGCCACATGAGCCGGGCTGCGCTCAACGCCGTCTTGCTGGCGCTGGCGGTGGTGCTGGTGAGCGTGGCGGTGTGGCAGTGGCGCCTGCGCCAAGTGCCGCCAACCGTTGCACCGCTGCGCTCGGACTACGTTCTGCGCGACTTCGAAATGACCGCCTTGGGCGACGCCGGCCAGGAGTCGTTCACGGTCCGCGGGCCCTACCTGCAGCGTGATGTCGGCGGCCGCAGCATCAGCTTGGTGCAGCCCCGGTTCTCGTTCCCCGACGCCCAGGACGGACGCTGGGACGCGCGTTCGGAGTCGGCCTGGGTGAGCCCGGATGCCGATCAAGTGACACTGCTGGACCGGGTGGTGATGACGGGCCCGCCCACGCCCGCGGGCATCCGCACCCGCTTTGAAACCGAGCGGCTCACGGTGTTTCCCGACCTGGACCAGGCCACCACTGAGCTGCGGGTGACCGTGACGCAGGGCGACTCTATACTCAGCGGAACCGGGCTGCGTGCCGACATGCAGGCCAAGCGGTTCCAGCTGCTCTCCGATGTGAAAGGACGATATGCGCCCCGCGGCCCTTAGTTTCGCCCTACTCATGCTCGCCCTCGCGGCGCCTGCCTTTGCCAAAAGCAGCGACCGCCAGCAGCCCATGGACATCAACGCCGACAACATGGACGCGCTGCTGGAGGACAACTCGGTGTCCACCTTGGTTGGCAATGTCCGCATCCGCCAGGGCAGCCTGGAAGTGGACGCTGACAAGGCGGAGGTGCATCGCGCGGCCGGCGAGATCGATCGCATCGTGCTCACCGGGGCTCCGGTGCGCCTGCGCCAGATGTCCGACCAGGGCGAGCCGATGAACGCCAGCGCGCGCCAGATTGTCTATTCGATGACCAGCGAGCTGATGGTGTTCACCGGCGACGTGGTGGTGGAGCAGCCACGCGGCACCCTGCGCGGCGAGACGCTGAAGTACAACCTCACCACCGGCCGGGTTGACGGCGGCGGTGACGGCGCACGCGTGTCGCTGCGCATCCTGCCAAGGGCGGCGGCTGCGCCGGCGCCCGCGAACTGATGCTTACCGCCGAAGGGCTTGCCAAGCGCTACAAGTCGCGGCAGGTCGTGAGCGATTTCGGGCTGAGCCTGCGGCCCGGTGAAGTGGTGGGCCTGCTCGGCCCCAACGGCGCCGGCAAGACCACCTGCTTCTACATGATCGTGGGGTTGGTGGCGGCCGACCGCGGCTACATCCGGCTGGACGGCAACGACATCACCGCGCTGCCCATGCACGAGCGCGCCCGCCGCGGCTTGGGCTACCTGCCGCAGGAAGCTTCGGTGTTCCGCGGCCTCAGCGTCGCCGACAATATCTCTGCCGTACTGGAGCTGCGCCCAGAGCTGGACGCCAATGCGCGTGAGCGCGAGCTGGCGGCCCTGCTTGAGGAACTGCAGATTTCCCACGTGGCCAGCCAGGCCGGCGCCAGCCTGTCGGGCGGTGAACGGCGGCGAGTTGAAATCGCCCGCGCCCTGGCGGCGAACCCGCGCTTCATGCTGCTCGATGAACCCTTTGCCGGCGTGGATCCGATTTCGGTGGGCGAAATCCAGAAAATCGTCCGTCATCTGAAGGAACGCGGCATCGGCGTGCTGATCACAGACCACAATGTTCGCGAGACCTTGGGTATCTGCGACCGGGCGTATATTCTGAACGCGGGCACGGTGCTGGCGCAGGGAACTCCTGACGCCGTGCTGGCCAACCCTGACGTGCGGCGCGTGTACCTGGGCGAGTCCTTCCGCCTCTAGCGCGCGGCCGCCGCCCCTGCAGAGCGCCATGAAGCCCACCCTCCAGACCCGCCTAGGCCAGCAGCTTTCCCTGACGCCCCAGCTGCGCCAGGCGATCCGGCTGCTGCAGCTGTCGGCGATTGAACTGGAGGCCGAGCTCAACGACGCGCTGGATGCCAACCCGCTGCTGGAGCGCGAGGAAGACGCCGAAGAGCTGGCCGCGATACCCGAGGGCGATAAAGCGCCCGAAGCCCCCGCCGCCGACACCGCGCCCGACAGCCCCGACAGCGACGACTACGACCCCGGCGAAGCTCCGGACTGGGATGACTCCGCAGTGGGCGGCTACGAACGCCGCGGCGACGGCGAGGAGAGTGGCGACGAGTTCACGGCGGCTGCGCCGGTAGACCTGCAGGCGCACCTGCTCTGGCAGCTGCGCCTGAGCCACTTGAGCGCGCGCGACCTGGCCATTGGCGAGGCCCTGGTGGAGGCGATCAACGACGATGGCTACCTGGCCAGCCCGATGGAAGACATCCAGGCGGCGCTTTCACCGGAGATAACTGCACAAACCGGCGAAATAGAGACTGTTCTCCACATTATCCAGCACTTCGACCCGGTCGGCGCCGGCGCCCGCACGCTGTCCGAATGCCTGTGCGTTCAGCTGAGCCTGCTCAGCGCCGACACGCCGGGCCTGGGCTTGGCCCGGGACGTTTGCCGCAACCACCTGGACGCTTTGGCCAAGCTGGGTCCCGTCCGCCTGGCGGCGCAGTTGGGCGCGCCGGTGGAGCAGATGACCGTGGCGGTCACCCTGCTGCGCAGCCTGGACCCCAAGCCCGGCGCGCAGGTGAGCGCCGGCGAGGCCGAATACATCGCCCCCGACGCCATCGCCTACCGCCAGGGCGGGGTGTGGAAAGTGGCACTGGCAGCGGGCAGCCAGCCGCGGCTGGGCATCAACCGGCACTACGAGCGCCTGATCGGCAAAGCCAGCCGCGAGGACGACAGCTACCTGCGCGGCCAGCTGCAAGAGGCGCGCTGGCTGATCAAGAGCCTGGAAACCCGGGCCGACACCCTAGTGCGGGTGGCACGGGCCATCGTCAGGCAGCAAAGCGGCTTCCTGGACCACGGCAGCGTCGCAATGCGGCCGCTGACCCTGCGCGAAGTGGCCGAGGAGCTGGGCCTGCACGAATCCACCATTTCCCGCGCCACCACCCGCAAATTCCTGCGCACGCCGCGCGGCACCTACGAGTTCAAGCATTTTTTCAGCTCCGGAATCGCCACCGACCACGGCGGCGCCGCCTCGGCCACCGCCATCCAGGCCATGCTGCGCAAGCTCATAGACGCCGAAAATCCCCGGGCGCCGCTGTCCGACCAGCGCCTGGCCGAAATACTCAAGGCCGAAGGCATTCCCGTGGCCCGGCGAACCGTGGCAAAGTATCGGGAAGCGATGAATATTTCCGCGTCCAACGAACGGCAGCGACTGGCTTGAGCCGCGCCCGCCTGCCCCGCGCCTGGCCTTTGGCCGAGGCGCTGAACCAGCCCCCCGTTACAACCGGTCACGGCGCCTTAGCGTTGGCCGTGATTTGCTTTGCGTGACACCCACAGGAGGATCGTGACCATGCGGATCGACATCAGCGGGCACCAAATCGACGTTACCCCGGCACTGCGCGACTACGTGCAGGACAAGCTTGCCCGTGTCGGCCGCCATTTCGACCACCATCTGGACGCACGCGTCATCCTGTCGGTGAACAAGCTCGACCAGAAAGCCGAGTGCACCCTGGCCACGACCGGCAAGACCCTTTTCGCCGAGGCCGTGGCGCACGACATGTACGCCGCCATTGACCTGCTGGCCGACAAGCTCGACCGCCTGGTGGTGAAGCAGAAGGAAAAAATGACCGACCACCATCGCGGTGAGTCGGCGGCGCGTTCGGACACTTTCGGCTAACCACATGCACCTGCTGGACCTGCTCACCCCCGCCCGCGTCAAAGCCAATTTCATCACCAGCGGCAAGAAGCGCCTGCTCGAACAGGTATCGGCGCTTTTGGCCGATGGCGCCGGCGGTGAAAGCGAGCGCGGCATTTACGACAGCCTGTGCGGCCGGGAGCGGCTGGGCAGCACCGGCCTGGGCCACGGCGTGGCGATACCGCACGGGCGCAGCGCTCGATTGGCTAACACGGCGGGCGTGTTTGTCCGCTTGGCCGAGCCGGTGGATTTCGGCGCGGCGGACGGCCAGCCGGTGGACCTGGTGTTCGCCCTGGTGGTGCCCGAGCACTACGCCCAGCAGCACCTGCTGCTGCTCTCGCACCTGGCGCAAATGTTTGGCGAAGAGGGCTTTCGCCAGCAGCTGCGCCAAGCGCCGGATTCGGCGACGCTGTACGCCCTGCTGGCGCAGTGGCAGTCCGAGCACCCGGTGGCGGCCTGAGATGGCCGACCGCCTGCACGCTTCCGAGCTCTTCGATGAGCTGTGCGAAAAGCTGGCGCTGCGCTGGCTTTGCGGCCAGCGCGGCGGCCAGCGGGTGATCGAGCGCGGCGAGGCCTTGTCGCGGCGGCCGTCGCTGGCGGGCTACCTCAACGTGATCCACCCCAACAAGGTACAGATCATTGGCGCGGCCGAACTGGCCTGGCTGGACGGGCTGGATGCGCGCCAGCGCTGGGAAACGCTGCAGAAAATAATGGATGCGCGGCCGCTGGCGATGGTGGTCACCCAGAACCAGCCCTGCCCCACCGACCTGCGCGACGCCGCCGAGGAATCGCAGACGCCGCTCTGGACGTCGCCTCGGCGCGGTTACGAACTGCTCAACCTGCTGCAGTACCACGTGGCGCGTGCGCTGGCGCCGCGCGTTTCGCTGCACGGCGTGTTCATGGAGATTTATTCCATCGGGGTGCTGATCACCGGCGATTCGGGCGCCGGCAAGAGCGAGCTGGCGCTGGAGCTGATCAGCCGCGGCCATCGCCTGGTGGCTGACGACGCGCCCGAGTTCACCCAGATTGCGCCGGACGTCCTGGATGGCACCTGCCCGGCCCTGCTGCAGGACCTGCTGGAAGTGCGCGGCCTGGGCGTGATGAACATCCGCCAGATGTTCGGCGACACGGCGGTGAAGAAGAACAAATACCTGCGCATGGTGGTGCACCTGGTGCGCGCGCACGAGCCGTCGAAAGAGGCCATGGCGCGCATCACCGGCGAATCAGGCAGCCGCCGCGTGCTCGACCTCGATGTGCCCGTGGTGGAGCTGCCGGTGGCCGCTGGCCGCAACCTGGCGGTGCTGTCCGAGGCCGCGGTGCGCCTGCACCTGCTGCGCAGCAAGGGCATGGATCCGGCGGCGGCGTTCCTGGCCCGCCACACCGAGTTCCTGCTCAAGGGCGACGAGCAATGATCGAGCCCACTCGCCCCATTCTGATCGTGGTCAGCGGCATGTCGGGCTCGGGCAAGTCGGTGGCGCTCAATACGCTGGAAGACCTGGATTTCTTCTGCACCGACAATTTGCCGGCGGAGCTGCTGCCGCGCTTCGTGCGCAGCGTGGCCGGAGATAATCGCGGGCACCGCCTGGCCGTGGGCATCGACGTGCGCAACCGCACGCCCGACCTTTCGCGCATCCCGGACTGGCTGTCGGAAGTGGGCGCGCTGGGCTTCGACCACAAGCTCGTGTATTTCGACACCCGCGATGAAGTGCTGCTCAAGCGCTATTCGGACACGCGTCGCAAGCACCCCCTGAGCCACGATGGCTTGCCGCTCGCCGACGCCATTCGCCTGGAGCGCGAACGCATGCGCCCGCTGCTGGGCATCGCCGACCTGGTGATGGACACCTCCGAGCTGAACGTGCACCAGATGCGCCGGCAGGTGATCACCGAACTGGGCATCGGCGCACACCAAGGCATGTCGGTGCTGTTCGAATCCTTCGCCTACAAGCGCGGCGTGCCGGCCGACGCCGATTTCGTCTTCGACGCGCGCGCCCTGCCCAACCCGCACTGGGATGCGCGCCTGCGGCCGCTGTCGGGCCGCGACCAATCCGTGCGCGAGCACTTGGACCAGGACCCGGTGGTGGCCGAATTCGCCGAGCAGGTCACGGCCTTCCTAGACACCTGGCTGCCGCGCTTCGAGGCCGAAACGCGCAGCTATCTCACCGTGGCCTTCGGCTGCACCGGCGGCCGCCACCGCTCCGTGTACCTTGCCGAACGCCTCGCCGCCCACTTCCGCGGCCAAGGCCGCGACGGCGTCGTCACCTTCCACCGTGAACTCGAAGAGCCAAAACACGGGTCAGAGTACCTTTTCCGCAACGCGGAAAAGGTACTCTGACCCCTGTTTTGGCTTGGGGGGATTTGCGTGGGCGTAGGCGTACTGCTGCTCAGCCACCACGGCGTGGGAGCACCGCTGCTGGCCGCTGCGCGGCGGCTGCTGGGCGCGCTGCCGCTGGCCAGCGAGAGTTTCGAAGTGGACTGGGACAGCGACGCTGAGACGCCGCTGCCGGCGGCCAGTGCGGCGCTGCGCAAAGTAGACTCCGGCGAGGGCGTGCTGATCCTGGTGGATCTGTACGGCGCCACGCCATCGCGGCTGGCCGAGCGGCTTTCACGCCTGGGGACGCCCGCGCAGCGGGTGAGCGGCCTGTCGCTGCCGATGCTGCTGCGCGTGCAGAACTATCCCGACCAGGACTTGGATGAACTCGCGCGTACGGCAGCCGCCGGCGCGCGCAACGGCGTGGTGATCAACGATGCTTGAGCGTGAACTGCAAATCACCAATCGCCTGGGCCTGCACGCCCGCGCCGCCGCCAAGCTGGTGCAGCTGCTGTCGGGCTTCCAAAGCCAGGTGACGCTGACCGGACGCGGACGCGAAGTAAACGCCAAGAGCATCATGGGCGTGCTGCTGCTGGCCGCCGGACCGGGCGTGAGCCTGGTGATTCGCGCCGAAGGCAGCGACGAAGCCGCGGTGATCGAAGCCGCCGCCGCGCTGTTCGAGCGCCGATTCGACGAGGACAGCTGATGCGGCGCGCCCTGCGCGGGCTGGGCGCTTCCCGCGGCATCGCGCTGGGGCGGGTGCGCGTGCTGCACCCGCAGGCGCTGGCCGTTGAAGAGCAGCACATCACGGCCGAGCAGGTTCCCGACGAAATCGCGCGCCTGCACCGCGCGCTGGAAACCGCCCGCAGCGAACTGCATGGCCTGCGCGAGCGCCTGCACGGTGCGTTGGCGCAGGAGGTGGGCGAATTCCTGGACCTGCACGTGATGATCCTGGACGACCCCGAGCTGCTGCACGGGCTCGACGACCTCATCAGCACCGGCCGCTACAGCGCCGACTATGCCCTCAAGCTGCAGCGTGACCGCCTCGCGAGTGTTTTCGAAGGCATGCACGACGACTATTTCCGCAGCCGCCGCGAAGACCTGGACCACGTGGTGGGCCGCGTGCACGCCGCCCTGCAGAACCGCAGCGACGATGACGCCCGTGGCCTGTCTGGCGAGATATTGGTTTGTGATTCGGTGGCGCCGCAGGAGCTGGCCGAATTGCAATCACAGGGCGTGGTGGCCATCGTCGCGG